>JBAVWD010000098.1:0-23585 GCA_049697655.1 Anaerolineae bacterium
CCACGGGATAAGCTGCCTGCTCATAGAAGCCGACACGCCCGGTTTCTCAGCCGGGAAACCAGAGGAGAAGCTAGGCATCCGAGCTGCCAACGCCGCGGCACTATCCTTCGAGGATTGTCGTGTGCCCGTCTCTAGCCGGTTAGGTGACGAGGGGCAGGGTTTCAGGATAGCGATGGAAGTCCTTGATGCTGGGAGGATCGGCATCGCGGCCCAGGCGCTGGGCATTGCCCAAGCCTCCATCGAAGCCTCCCGACACTATGCCCTGGAGCGGGAGCAGTTTGGCAAGCCCCTGGCTGAGCACGAGGCCATCCAGTTTATGCTCGCCGACATGGCCACCAGAACTGAGGCGGCGCGGCTTCTGACCTTGAAGGCAGCAGTCAAGAAACAGCGAAAGGAGCGGTACAGTCTGGAGGCAGCCATGGCCAAACTGTACGCCTCGGAGACCGCCATGTGGGTCGCCCACAAGGCAGTCCAAATCCACGGAGGCTACGGCTACGTCAGGGAATACAACGTGGAACGGTACTTCCGAGACGCAAAGATCACCGAGATCTACGAAGGGACCTCGGAAGTACAACGTATGGTCATCGCAAGGTACATGCTGGGGGATTAGTCCCGACTCCACCAGAGAACAGAGACGAGGAGCGGCCTATGAGCACGGACCCTAAGACCCGCAAGCTTCGTGAACTAAGACGGCAAGCGGAGTTAGCCGGTGGGCAAGATCGCTTAGATGCTCAGCATGCCAGAGGCAAACTCACTGCACGCGAGCGGATTCAACTGCTCGTGGATCCGGGCTCCTTTCGCGAGCTAGACATGTTCGTGACCCATCGCAGCACTGGCTTCGGCCTTGAAGAGAAGAGGTATCTCGGCGATAGCGTTGTGACCGGGTGGGGCGCCATCGATGGTCGCCTGGTCTACGTGTTCTCGCAGGACTTCACTGTCTTCGGAGGCTCGCTGGGAGAGGTGCATGCCGAGAAGATCTGCAAGATCATGGACCTCGCCGCAAGGAATGGCGCGCCCGTTATCGGGCTCAACGACTCTGGCGGGGCTCGGATCCAAGAAGGAGTGGTATCCCTGGGCGCCTATGCCGACATCTTCCTCCGAAACACCCTTTCGTCGGGCGTAATACCTCAGATTTCCGCCATCATGGGGCCCTGCGCGGGCGGCGCTGTGTACTCTCCGGCTATCACTGACTTCGTGATCATGGTTGAAGAAAGCAGCTATATGTTCATCACGGGTCCCGACGTTCTCAAGGCCGTGACTCGTGAGGAAGTCAGCTTCGAGGAACTGGGCGGTGCCAAGGCGCACAACAGCGTCAGCGGAGTCGCGCACTTTGCCGCCAAGGATGAAGAGGACTGTATGGACATCATCCGCCGGCTTCTCAGTTACATTCCCCAGAACAACATGGAAGATCCGCCCCTCGTCCCGACCACGGATGACCCTCAGCGCATGGATGAGGAACTGGACACCATAGTGCCCGACAACCCCACCAAGCCATACGACATGAGACAGATCATTCGGCACGTGGTGGACGAAGGCGATTTCCTCGAGGTACAAGAGCATTGGGCCCAGAACATCATCATCGGCTTTGCTCGGCTCAATGGCCGTTCCGTAGGCATCGTGGCTCAGCAGCCAGCTGTGCTCGCTGGCGTTCTCGACATCAACGCCTCAGACAAGGCAGCTCGCTTCGTCCGCTTCTGCGACTGCTTCAACGTCCCAATCATTACCTTCGTAGACGTGCCGGGTTTCCTTCCTGGTGTCTCGCAGGAACATGGGGGCATCATACGGCACGGAGCCAAGCTACTCTACGCGTACTGCGAAGCTACTGTTCCCAAAGTCACCATCATTACCCGCAAAGCCTATGGCGGCGCCTATGTGGTTATGAGCTCGAAACACATCCGCGGCGACATCAGCTACGCCTGGCCCAGTGCCGAGATAGCCGTGATGGGCACCGAAGGAGCCGTCAACATCATCTTTCGCAAAGAGATCACCGCCGCAGAAGACCCCGAGGCGGAGAGAGTGAAGCTAGGGGAAGAGTATCGCGAACAGGTTGCCCACCCTTATGTCGCAGCTTCCCGAGGCTACATCGACGACATCATCGAGCCTCGGGAGACCCGACCGCGGCTAATAGAAGCGCTGGAGACCCTTCAGAACAAGCGGGACCGCAACCCTCCTAAGAAGCACGGCAATATCCCGCTGTAACAGATAGGCTAAGCGCGCAGGCTTGGTCCAGAGAAGTGTCATGACACACTACACTATCGTCTTCGACGGGGGAAGTCGCGGGAATCCCGGCCAGGGATACGGCAGCTACGCCCTGAGACGGAACGAGGACGGCAAAACGAGAAAGCGTCGCCTGCGTCTCGGCGATCAGGTCACCTCCAATCAGGCGGAGTACCAGGCCCTCATCGCCGCTCTGGAAGACCTCATCGACACCATACAGAAGGCCGGGCGCTCTCCCAGCGACTTCTCCGTGGAGATCAAAGGGGACAGCCGTCTGGTCATGCACCAACTGGACGGCTCCTGGAAGACCAAGAGCCTCAACTTGATGGAACTCCGCGACCGGGTCGAGCACCTGATGACGCAGATGCGCTCGGTCGAACTCGTCTGGCAGCCGCGAAATGAGAGTGTGAGGATCCTCGGGCACTGAGACCGTGCTGTTATTTGGACGGATCGCCACCCTCGGCTCTCAGCCAGGGCACGCGGTACCGAAGCGTCATCTCCACAGCCCAGGCTGCTCCGTCCTCTCACATCTCCGAGAAGACGCGGATGAACTCCCCGGTGAACTTCACGGCCTGGAAGTAGTCCTCAAGCCGTATGTTCTCGTTGGGGGCGTGGATCCTGGACTGGGCATGACCTACCCCCAGTCCCGACACCGCCGGAATGCCCAGCGCGGTGCTGAGGGGATACATCGGACCGCTACCTGCCATCGAGGGATAGACCACCGGCTCCTGGCCGTAGACAATCCTAGCTGCCTGGATGGCAGCGCGCGCTACCGCAGCATCAGGGGAGGACTTGGCCGGATGCTCCGCCGAAAAGCCAACGATCTCCACATCATCAAAACCCCGGCGATCGAGGTGCTTGCGCAGCAACTCCAGGACCACCTCTGGCTCCAGATTGGGCACCAATCGAAAATCGAGCTTCACTCTGGCTTCGCTGGGCAAGACTGTCTTGGAGCCCTCTCCCGTGTAGCCCGCCACCATGCCGCAAATGGTGCAGGTTGGGGAGTAGAGCAAACTCCGCACGGCCTCGGTGCCCTTCACGCCGCCCAGTAACTCGGGCAGCTCCAGATCCTCTTTCATTTCCTCATCATCGAAGGGGATCTTCTCTAGGAGCTCAATGTCCTCGTCTGGGGGTTCGGCCACGTATTCCATCAAGCCATCCATGGTGAGCCGGTCGTTCTCGCCCTTAAGAGTGCCTAGGGCCCATACCAGCCTCCAGGCAGGATTGGGCACCAGAGGGGCCCAGGAAGAATGCATATCCCTCGAAGCCCCTCTCGCTCGTAGCTCTACATATAGGATGCCCTTCAGGCCCAGATACAACTCAGGACGTCCTGACGTGTCGACCCGTGCGCCTTCCCACAGGCAACCGTCGGCGCCCACCAGTAGTTCCTTGTTCTTCTCGACAAACTGGGCCAGGTGGGGACTGCCGATTTCCTCTTCTCCCTCGAACACGAAATTGATCTTCAGAGGCAGCCTGCCCATGGTTGCCTGGTAGCCTTCTATCGCCTGGAGCCGCGAAGCCAGGTCACCCTTGTTGTCTGCCACCCCCCTACAGTACAGGAAACCTTTGCGGATCTCGGGCGAGAAGGGCTGCGACTCCCATTGATCCAGAGGCTCCGGGGGCTGGACGTCGTAGTGATCGTAGATGATCAGCGTTTTCTTCCCCTGTCCTATCTCCCCATAAACCACGGGAGGCGCACCGGCCACCTCGATCAGGCGAGCATCGGCCCCGATCCCCTCCAGCATGTCCAAGACGATGTTGGCCGTCTCCCTCGTGCCGACCCCTTGAGCGGCGATGCTGGGCTGGCTGCAGAGCGTCTTCAGTTGGTCGAGGAAGCGATCTCCGTTCTCATCCACGTAAGCGTAGAAGTTCTCCAATACTCCCTCCCGGATCGCAGCACACGGCTCAAAGCGTTCCTACTGGCCGGTCAGATCCGAAGCGAGCCTGCTGCCCCCTCTATCCTCCAGAACCTAACCCGCCGCCGGGCTCAGAAGCCCGATAACGGCCATCATCAGACTCAACACCACCAGCAGGAGGCACCCAGCGAAAACCCCTTCCGATACCGCCTGGGCTCTCGTCTTCTGTTCGCTTCTGAAATAGGTCATCACCACCACGAAGGCCAGGGGCATGAAGAACTGGAACACGACCCCGACCCACGGCAACTGATAGAGCCCTAGCCCAAACGCCATCTGACTGAGCACCACGATCACCACCCCTAGGGCCACGTTCTGACTGACGATGGCCCAATCCATCCCTGACCTTGTCCGTTTGGGCTCCTTTGGCATCTCCTCGCTCCTCCTGACTCGCGGCCAGAACCGTTGGCCGGGCAAAACGGGCTATGTTGTACTGTCACCTGAACCAGGGATTCAACTGTTTCTCGCGGCCGATAGTCGTCTCCGGGCCGTGACCTGTGTAGGCCACAGTGTCATCGGGCATGGTGAAGAGGCGCGTCTTGATAGTGTTCATCAACGTCTCCCAGCTTCCGCCAGGAAGATCCACTCGCCCGACACCCATGGAAAAGAGGGTATCTCCACAGAAGACAACTCCGTCACCAACGAGGGAAATGCCACCCAGGCTGTGCCCAGGCGTATGGATGACCTGCAGCCTCTGGTTGCCGATGGCGATCTCGTCCCCCTCCTCCAGCAGTACGTCAGCAGCAGGTCCGGGTGACGAGACGCCCAGCATGCGCGCGTAGGCCCCCTGGTCGGTAACCAGCCACTCCGCATCGTCCTGATGTATGGCTAACTGAGCACCTGTGCCCTCCTTAACCGGGCGATTCGCCGCGATGTGGTCGATGTGGCCGTGAGTATTGACGATATACTTGATGGCGAGACCAAGCTCCTTCACACGATCAAGGATCAGGGGAGCATCTCCCCCGGGATCAATGACGATGGCCTCTTTGGTGTCTTCGCAAGCCACCAGGTAGCAGTTGCACTGCAGCATCCCAACAACCAATCTCTCTACTAGCATTTGCCCTTCCTTGCCTTGACCGTATTCGCGAAATTCTATGCTCGCGCATATGCTTTGTCAAACCTCACGTGATCGGGGAAGGAGGAGTGTGACTTGCGCCTATCAAAGCTCTTCGGAAACACCCTCAGGGAGGTGCCTAAGGATGCTCAGATGACGAGCCACCAACTCCTACTTAGGGCAGGCATGGTGCGCCAGGTGGCGACCGGCATCTACAGCTACCTGCCTCTGGGCTGGAGGGTGTTGCGAAAGATCGAGGGCATCATCCGCGACGAGATGGACGCCATCGACGGGCAGGAGATGCGCATGCCATGTGTACAACCGGCCGAGCTGTGGCACGAAACGGGTCGGTATTTGGATGCCGGGACAACGCTCGCTCACTTCCGTGACAGATCCAATCGAGAGCTGGTGCTGGGCATAACCCATGAGGAAGTGGTTACGGATCTGGCCCGCCGCGAGATCCACTCTTACCGTCAACTACCCTTCATGGTCTATCAGATACAGACCAAGTTCCGTGACGAGCCTCGTCCTAGAGGCGGCTTGATTCGGGCGCGCGAGTTCACCATGAAAGATGGCTACAGCTTCCACGCGGATCAGGCCGACCTCGATGCCTACTACCCTGAGGTGTACCAGGCCTATGAGAACATATTCCGCCGTTGCGGTGTGCAGTTCCTGGCAGTCGAAGCGGATCCAGGCCTCATGGGAGGAGCCTCCTCCCACGAGTTCATGGCTCTCAACGAGGCGGGCGAAGATACCTTGATCATCTGTGAGTGCTGCGACTATGCGGCCAATGCCGAGAGTGCGGTAGCCAGAGAAGAAGAGAAATCAGGAGAACCAGAGCGTCCCTTGGAGCAGGTCGCCACTCCGGGAACGACTACCATCGACGACTTGGCCAGCTACCTGGGAGTGGCGACGCGGCAGACCCTGAAAGCCATCTTCTACATGGCGAAAGAAGAGCTCGTCTTCGTGCTCATCCGCGGAGACCGGGAAGTGAACGAAGCCAAGCTGGCTCGCCTCCTGAAGGTACCCGAGTTGAGGATAGCCGAACAGGAAGAAGTCGAGAAAGCGGGCATCGTCGCTGGCTATGCCTCTCCCATCGGCCAGGTCGGCAGAGTTAGGATCGTGGCCGACCAGTCCATCAACTGGGGCAGCAACTTCGTGGCCGGAGCCAACAGAGCAGGATACCACCTGTGTAACGTCAATTATCCCCGCGATTTCCAGTCTGATCTGCTGGGGGACATAGCCAGCGTGAGAGAGGGCGACCCGTGCGCGCGCTGCGGCAGCAGGCTCCGAATGGCGACAGGCATCGAACTGGGCCACATCTTCAAACTCGGCACCAGGTACAGCGAACTGATGGGAGCCACGTTCTTGGACAGCGAGGGCCAGAAGCGACCGCTGGTGATGGGCTGCTACGGCATCGGCACTGGGCGGCTCATGGCTGCCGTGGTTGAGCAATGTCACGACGAGCGTGGCATTCTGTGGCCACCAACCATAGCGCCTTACGATGTGCATCTGATCGCTCTGGGAGCGGAGGTGGAGATAGCAGACACCGCAGAGTCGCTCTATCACATGCTGCGTCGTCAGAACTGCCAGATCCTCTACGACGACAGAGATGAGAGCGCAGGCGTCAAATTCAACGATGCCGACCTCATCGGCATACCACTGCGGCTGACCGTGGGATCTCGCAGCTTGAAAGCGCACGGCGTGGAGATCAAGCGCCGCTCCGCCGCGGAGAGTGAGATCGTTCCGCTCCAGAAGATAGAGAGGAGAATGCGGCAACTGCTCTGTACTCCCAGCTGAGAAGCGGGCCCTCCCCCGGCGGCCGATCACACCAGTCAGCCGTGTCATCGCGGTACGCTGCACAAGCGGTGTTGGCCCTTCTCATGCCACCCAGGGGGCTGGTTATGAACGGCCCAGTCACCCTCCCGTTTCCCCTGCCAGGCCCCGAACCTGGGTCTTGCGGAAATCGGTGAAACATGATATAATAGCAAACGAGCAGTCGTTCCCCTCGAAAAGTGGGCATGCCCCACTTTTCTTATTGTGAATGCCAGAGGGGGTTCTTAGTCTCCCCAACGACGGCGGCGTTGCCGCCTCGAGTGCGGGGAGCCATGGACCAAAGGACCGATGGAAGATGAAGACTGATTTCATCAGAGCCATTAATCAAGTCTGCGCAGAGCGCGGCCTGACTGTCGAGGTCGTGTTGGAGGCCCTCGAGCAAGCCTTGGTCTCCGCATACAAGCGCGACATCGGACCGTACCAGCACCTGGATGCCAAGATCGACCCCTCCACCGGCGAGGTCAAGATGTTCACCGGAAGGGAGGTTGTGGAGAGGGTCGAGGACCCCGATAGCCAGGTTACTCCAGGGGAGGCCAGACAGATCAGGCCGGGTGCGGAGCTAGGTGAGATCATATATGTGGAGACGACTCTTCCCGATTTTGGCAGGATCGCGGCGCAGACAGCCAAGCAAGTGATCCTCCAACGCATCAGAGAAGCTGAACGCGACGCGCTCTATGAATCCTTCGTGGAGCGTGAAGGCGAGATAGTGGGCGGCACAGTGCATAGCGTGGACGCGAGAGGAGTCACTGTCAACCTGGGTCGCATTGAGGCGCTCGTTCCTCGCAGCCAGCAGGTGTCAAACGAACGCTACTATGCCAGACAGAAGCTCCGGGTTCTCGTGCTCGAGGTGAACAAGACCAGTCGCGGGCCCGAGATCGTAGCCTCCCGCAGCCACCCCGACATGTTGCGCCGTCTACTGGAGGTGGAGGTCCCGGAGATCTACAACGGCCTTGTGGAGATCAAGGCCATCGCACGCGAGGCCGGTTCTCGGGCGAAGGTTGCCGTGGCTGCCTTGCAGCAAGGCATCGATCCCGTTGGAGCCTGTGTGGGAATGAGGGGTGTCAGAATTCAGAGCATCGTCAGTGAACTCAATGGCGAGAAGATTGACGTGATAGGATGGAGCCATGATCCTAGGGAATTCATAGGCAAGTCCCTGAGCCCCGCTCGCCCCCTCGGTGTGGAACTGTCTGAGGACAGTGAGATGGGCAGAACGGCCACAGTGATCGTGCCCGACAAGGAATTATCACTGGCCATCGGCCGGGAAGGGCAGAATGCTCGTCTCGCAGCCAAGCTGACGGGATGGCGAATAGACATCATCAGCGCTACGGAGGCGGCTGAGCTGGCTGTGCGCCGAGCCGAACAAGAGGCAGTGCGCGCTGCTGCCAGGGCCCAAATTTCCGAAGACATGCCGCTGGAGAGGCTCGGGCTGTCAAAGCGCGTTTTGACTGCGCTTGAGAGCGCGGGCATTGTTCAGCTGGGTCACTTGCTGGACGCCATGGATGAGGGAGAAGAGACTCTGCTGAAGTTGAAAGGTTTCGGAGAAAAGTCGCTTCAAGAGACTAAGCAGGTCCTCAGAGAGCGAGAAACACGAGAGATACTCGGGAGGGAGTGGAAGCCGAAGTCGGCAGAAGTAGCACCCGAGCCAGAAGAAGCCCTGGATGAGACCGCACTGCTCGAGGAAGAGGCACTCCTCGCCGATCAGGAGGCAGAAGAGGCCCAGGTGGAACCCGCTGAGGAAGTGCCCAGCGCCTTGGCAATCACCGAGGAGGCGGAGGTGTCGCCACCAAGAGAGGAGATCCTCGAAGTACCAAAACCCGTCGTGGCTGACGCGGAGCCACCAAAGACACAGGAAGAGGAGAGCTTGGAGTCCTCCGAACCGGAACAAGACCGTGAGCCGGAGCTTGACCTCGTCCTCGGGGACAAACAGGCTGCCAAGAAGAAACGGCCCGCTAGACGGTTGGTCTATGACGAGAGCCTCGGCGAGGTTGTTGCCAAGAAAGTCAGGAAACCCGGGCGCAGCCGTGAAGCGTGGGTAGAGGAGACTGGGGACTGGACGAGTCCAGACCACGAGACTCTGGGAGAGGAAGCCCCCAAGGATGAAGATGGCACGGAAGAGTAGTCAGGTGAGTCGCAAACACGTACCGCTGCGCACCTGCGTCGCGTGCCGGCAAGTCCGGAATTCCAGAGAACTGATCAGAATCGTGCGCCTGCCCAGTGGCGAAGTGGGAATAGATGAGACGCACAAGAAGTCTGGGCGCGGAGCGTATTTGTGTTGCAGCCGAGCATGTTGGGAAACCGCTCTTGGCAAGAAGCTTCTGGAACACGCCCTAAAGACCGAGATCGCGAACGAGGAACTCAAAGATCTGTGGCAGCATTGTTGTTCGCTACCCATCGAGTCTGCCGATGAGGCCAGTGCTCGGGTTGCACCGTGACTAAGCTGCCGCGGCTACGCTTCGGCTGTCGTTGGTGAAATGTGTGGTCTTCTTGATCTGCGAATGAGTCCATGGAGAGAGGAGTCGTGAGCAGCTGCGAAGTGCCTATTGGATCGAACGCGGGAGAGATGAAGGTGAGTCGTTAGATTCGGGCGCCGAACTCCGGACTTTCCCCACAGAAAACCTCATCCCTCCCCTCCGAGGTCCATGGTACGGACCGCTGCCGGCCCAATAACCCCACTGGATAGAATACGGGCACAACTGCATTGGACATAGCGTGGCTTCGCGCGAGTATGACCGCGTCCAGCAACCATACCAGGGCCCCAGCGAAGCTGTGAGAAGGGAGACGCAACATGGCAGAGAAGAGCAAGGTGGTCAGCATACCAGATCAACTCTCCGTTAGGGAGCTTGCCGAAATACTGGAGGTCAGTCCCATCGAAGTGATGAAGCTCCTGATAAGCAGTGGGATCATGGCTAACATCAACCAGACCGTAGACTATGACACTGCTGCCGTCGTGGCCACCGATCTGGGCTTCGAAATACAGCAAGAACTCCCCCCAGAGGTCGAGGAAGCTCCCGCGCCGCCAGAAGCGCCTGCCATCCCCGAAGAGGTGCCCTTGAGGGAAATGTATGCGCAAGAGGCACCCGAGGATCTCAAGCCCAGGCCCCCTGTGGTCACCGTCATGGGGCACGTGAACCACGGCAAGACCTCGCTGCTGGACTACATCCGCCATACCAACGTGGTAGCTGGGGAGGCAGGTGGGATCACCCAGCATACTGGCGCATACCAGATCGAACACGGTGGCAAGAGGATCACCTTCATCGACACGCCCGGCCACGAGGCTTTTACGGCGATGCGTGCCCGCGGTGCTCAAGTAACGGATATTGCCGTCCTCGTCGTGGCGGCTGACGATGGCGTTATGCCTCAAACCAAGGAAGCCATTGACCATGCCCGGGCTGCCAATGTGCCCATCGTGGTGGCCATCAACAAGATCGACAAGGCAAACGCCAATCCCGATGGCGTCAAGAAACAACTGACAGAGGTTGGGCTCACCGTGGAGGACTGGGGAGGTCACACCATTGCCGTACCCGTGTCAGCCAAGGACGGCACGGGGGTAGAGACTCTGCTGGAAATGATCCTCCTGGTGGCAGAGATGTCCAGCATCAGAGCCAATCCCGACCGCCCAGCCGTCGGCACGGTGATCGAAGCCAAGCTCGACAGAAGCAAGGGCCCATCCGCAACCCTCCTGGTTCAAAACGGCACGCTTCGCGTCGCTGATGATCTCGTCATCGGGGAGATCTACGGCCGGATCCGTGCCATGTTCGATGATGCAGGGAAGCGAATCAAGGCTGCACCGCCTTCCTTTCCGGTCGTTGTGTTGGGGCTTTCCAGTGTGCCGCACGCCGGCGACGTCTTCCGGGTGGTCCGAGACGAGAGAACCGCACGTGCGCTGGCAGCGGAGAAAGCTGAAGAGAAGCTGTCGCGGGAACAGGCCCCCGCAAGGGCTCTCAGCCTGGAAGACATGTACGCTCAAATGCGGGCCGGCGCGGTGAAGGAACTGAACATTATCCTCAAGGCGGACGTGCATGGCGCGTTGGAGCCCGTTGTCAACTCCCTCGACAAGCTGGGAACCGAAGACCTCAAAGTAAAGATCATCCATGAAGGTATTGGCAACATCAATGAATCAGATATCAGCTTGGCCATCGCCTCGCGGGCCGTCGTCATCGGATTCAACGTCCAGGCCGAACCAGCAGCGCTCACCATGGCAGAAGCCGAGGGCGTACAGGTCCGCAGATACCGGGTGATCTACAAGCTCATCGAGGACATTGACAACGCCTTGAAGGGCCTCCTCGAACCGGTCTACGAAGAGGTCATCATCGGCCACGCTGAGGTCAGGGCTACTTTCAGAGCCGCCAGGCTGGGCCGTGTGGCTGGCGTCTATGTGGAAGACGGAAGCGTGCAAAGGGATGCCCGCGTGCGTGTCCTCAGGAACAGAGAACAGCTACACGACGGAGGCCTCGGCTCTCTGAAGCGCTTCACCGAAGATGTCGAGGAGGTGGCGGCAGGTCTCGAATGCGGCGTCGGTGTGGAGAACTTCAACGAGTTCGAAGAAGGTGACATCTTGGAGTTCTACAGGACAGAGCGAGTTTCCTGAGCCAGCCGCTGTCCCGGCGAGCGCCAGTTCTCTCTCAGACGAGGGTGAAGGAGAATGCCTACTCGCAGACAGAGAAGGGTGAATGCACTAATACGGGAAGCCCTCAGCGAACTGCTCCAAAGAGAAGTCGCGGACCCGAGACTCGATTTCGCCACGGTCACCGACGTCGAAACCACCAGCGATCTGCGCACGGCCCACGCCTATGTGACGTTCCTCGGCGATCCTGAGGAGCAGCAAGAGGGCTTGCGCGCCCTGCAGAACGCCACCGGGTACCTCCGCCGTCAACTTGGGCAGAAGGTGTATCTGAGATTCCTGCCCGAGCTAGTATTCCACCTGGACTCGTCAACCGAGCGAAGTCTCCGGATAGAGAGAATCCTGCAGGAGCTGGAAGGTTCTCAGGATCGGGGGGAGGAATGATCAGTCGAGCAGAGTCGCTACTCGAGCACGCCAAAAAGGTATTCCTCATAGCCCACATCGATCCCGACGGAGACACCGTCGGATCCACCCTTGCTCTGGCGTATGCTCTGAGGAAAATGGGCAAGGAGTGCACTCTCGCCTGCGCTGATCGAGTACCTGATCTCCTCTCCTTCCTTCCCGGCGTTGAGGGGTTCGACACCCCCCAGGTCACCGATCACGACCTGATCGTCACCGTGGACGCGAGCGATCCAGGCCGGCTAGGTCAGACCTACAAACACGTGCTGGGCATGGACCTGCCCATACTGAACATCGATCACCACATCACCAACACGGGCTTCGGCACCGTCAACTTGGTGAGGAGCGACGCAGCAGCCACGGCGGAGATCATCTTCGACCTTCTGACGGCCTGGAATGTCGAAGTGGAGCAACCCCTCGCGACCTACTTGCTGACCGGCATAGTGACGGACACGCATTCCTTCAGCACATCCAACACGACTCCCCGGGCCCTGGAAGTCTCTTCAGAGTTAGTGGCGGCTGGCGCATCTCTGATCGACATAAATGAGCACTACTACAAGAGAAAGGGAGTGGAGACGCTCCGCCTGTGGGGCCAGATGCTGAATCGAATGCAACTGGATGGTCGCCTCGTCTGGTCTGTCAACACCCTGGAGATGAGGGAGGACTGTCGTGCCGACTCTGACGACGGAGATGGCATAGTCAACCTTCTGGCCTCCGTCCGCGAAGCCGTGGCCGCTATCGTCTTCAAAGAGAACGAAGGTGATCAGATCGAGGTCAGCATCAGATCCCGGCCTGGAGTGGACATTTCCTCTGTCGCCGTTCACTTTGGAGGAGGGGGACACCCGCAAGCGGCGGGAGCCGTGGTGAATGGCACTCTTGAACAAGTAGTACCCTGTGTCCTCTCCAAGGCGAGAGAGGTCGTGGCTACCGGTGCCTGAGAGGATATGGAAGCTGGCACGTGGGGATGGAGTGGGCTGACAGCATTAGGGAACCGTGCTTGGTTTGTGCGGGCGGATCGGTTCCGCCGAGATTGAGAGATGAGACACGAGCTCGAGTTGCGGCCGCTGGTATCCTGAACGTCAACAAGCCATCCGGCCCCACATCGCACGACATCGTGGACAGGATCCGTCGAGCCTCCGGCGTGAGGCGAGTGGGCCATGCCGGGACCCTTGATCCGGCGGCCTCGGGGGTCTTGATAGTCTGTTTGGGGCAAGCCACGCGGGTCATCGAGTACTTGATGAACAGCAAGAAACGCTACGATGCCAGGATACGGCTGGGCATTGCCACAGAGACAGGAGATGCCCAGGGCAAAGTGGTCCGCAGCATCACAGAGATCAATACGACCCGTGCGGAAGTTGAAGAGGCTCTCACCCGCTTCCGGGGCCCAGTGGAGCAGGTACCACCGATGTACTCAGCTCTGAAGCACGAGGGAAAGGCCTTATACGAGCTCGCTCGCCGCGGCATCGAGGTTGAGCGGACCCCAAGAGTCGTGGAGATCTACGATCTGAGACTGACCAAATGGACGCCGCCGACATTTCGGCTCTTCGTCGAATGCTCGAGAGGCACCTATGTCCGCGTCCTGGCCGCCGATGTGGGGGAGGCATTGGGGACCGGCGGGCACCTGGAGCAACTGGTCCGCGTGGCCTGTGGTGCGTACGCCCTGGAAGACGCAGTCTCTCTCCATCACGCCGAGCAGACTCTCTCCGGCGGTGACTGGTCCCAGATCCTGCACCCCCTCGATGAGCCCCTACTGCAGTTCGACGCATTCATTGTGGACCAAGAAACGGAGCTCAAGATCCGGCACGGACAGCAGGTTGACGGACCGGACCCGTTGAATGGTCTCTTCTCCCGCGCCTACAACACCACCGGCCAGTTCGTGGGGCTGCTGCAATATCATCGGGAAAACAGGGCCTGGCAACCGAGAAAGGTGTTCAACTTGGATGAAGCTCATGCGTAGTCTGGCCGAGGCGGCGTTTGGTAAACCCTCCAACTTGAGCATCGGTGTCTTTGATGGCGTTCATCTGGGTCATCGCTATCTGGTAGGGAAAGTGATAGAAAGCGCCCGGGTTTCCAGCCATCTGAGTGGGGTGGTGACTTTTGACCGACACCCCGACGAGTTGCTGGCTCCCCACAAGGACATCTGCTATTTGACCACGCCGGCGGAGAAACTGCAACTGCTGAGCGAACTTGGCCTTGATTTCGTGGTGGCGCTCCCCTTCACTTCTCAACTGGCCGACACAACCGCTCGCGATTTCGTCCTGGCTCTGTTGGAACACCTGCAAATGAGGGAACTGTGGATCGGCCCCGACTTTGCTCTTGGGCGGGGGAGAGAAGGCGACGGAGACTATCTGGACAGCTTGGGGCAAGAGCTCGGGTTCCAAACCCACCGTCCTCAGCCGTTCAGCCAGTCCGGCACCGTGATTAGCAGCAGCGGCATTCGCGCCTTGATCCGTGAGGGACGTGTCGCTGACGCTGCGCAGCTGTTGGGACGGTACCCCGCCGTAAGCGGTACGGTGGTACCTGGTGCTCGCCGGGGTCACGAGCTCGGCTTCCCCACGGCGAACCTGGCCATGGACGAGAGACTGATCACCCCAGCCGATGGGGTATACGCGGCGCGAGTTTTGTGGGAGGACGCAAACCACGCAGGTGTAGTTAATGTAGGGAAGCGCCCCACCTTCGAACATGATGGGCGGATTGTCGTGGAAGCCCACATCCTCGATTTCACGGGAGACCTCTACGGTAAGAACGTGAGAGTGGAGTTCGTGGAGCGGCTCCGGCCTGAGCAACGCTTCGAGAGTGTGTCCGCACTCATCGCGCAGATGGCGACTGATGTGGCAGACACACGCCTTGTGCTTCAGAAAGCAGAGCTCGGGTGACAGGCGCGCCGATACGCTTCGAAGAGGTGGAGCACGTAGCAGACGCCGCGTTGAGAGTCTACGGCGCTGACTGGAAGGCACTCCTCGGTAACGCTGCTCTCGGCATGTTCAGTCTGATGGCCGATTGGCGAGACTCAACCTTGTCCGCCGAACGCGAGATAAGCCTACGCTCCATCGATAGCGAGACTCTGCTGGTGGACTGGCTGAGCGAACTCCTCTATCTCCATGAGATGGAGGGCGTGGTCTTCATCGATTTCGAAATCCTAAGTGCCTCGCCCAATGCTCTCCGGGCCATCGCCAGGGGCACGGACCGCTGGCGCCCTAGGACAGCGATCAAAGCGGTGACCTTCAACGACCTGAGCATCGAAAAGACGGGAGAAGGCCACACGGCCACCATCGTGTTCGATACCTAGAAGCGTGTAGAGTCGCAGAAAGGAGTGCTTGCGGAGACGCCTAGTTTCGTACTTCTGTCCAAGGTATCGTCCGCGGGATGCACTCAGTTGAAATCGGTGGTTGAACGTGCAACAAGGCCTTCGAAGCCCAGCCCAAGAGGCAGCGTCCAGGCGTTACGAGGCTCGCCGGCAATACCCTTCTGGGAGCCTTCGATTTCCTGCACATCTTCGAGGCAGCCAAAGTCGCTCTGCTGGCCAATCTTTTGTAGGCGGCATCCACCCAGGCCTTCACCGCCATACTGTTCTCGAAGGTCGAGCAGATCGTGGAGGAGTTGTGAGTCAGGCGTGGGCCGGTCCTGACCTGGTAGCGGCGCACCTTCGTTATGACCTACCAAGTCGCCTCTACACCAAGTCCGGCTGCAGGAGGCTCCGAACATGATCGAAAAGAAAGACGTCAGAAAGATAGACACGCACCTGTATGAGGTTCCCCAGAGCCACAGAGAAGACATGCGCGTGCCGGCGCGCGTCTATGCGGATGAGCAACTCCTGGAGGCCGCGCTGAGTGACCGCTCCATCGAGCAACTCGTCAACACCACCACGCTGCCCGGTGTGGTGAAGTACACACTGGCCATGCCTGACATCCATCAGGGATACGGTTTTCCCATCGGTGGTGTGGCAGCGACAGAACCACCAGACGGTGTCATCTCGCCCGGAGGGATCGGCTACGACATAAACTGCGGTGTCCGGGTCCTGGCCTCAGACATTGAGCGAGAGTCACTGCAACCCCACGTGGAGGGCCTGATCCAGGCCATGTACAGTCTGGTTCCAACCGGATTGGGAAAGGGTGGCATCAAGATCTCGCGGGGGGACTTGGACAGAGTCCTGGAGCGAGGCGCTGCCTGGGCCGTAGCCAAAGGCTACGGAACGAGAGAGGACCTTGAACGCACGGAGGAAGAGGGCTGCATGGCGGGCGCCGATGCCTCCAAGGTCAGCCAGAAGGCCAAGGATCGCGGCTTTCAGCAACTGGGTTCACTGGGATCAGGCAACCACTTCCTGGAGATCGACGAGATCCAAGAAGTGTATGACGAAGAAGTCGCTCGAGTGTTCGGGCTCAGCGAGGGGTGCATCGCCCTCCAGATTCACTGTGGATCCCGCGGTCTTGGCCATCAGGTCTGCAGTGACTACGTTGGGCTGCTACAAAGGGCCGTTAGGAAGTACGGGATTGAGCTTCCAGATCGAGAACTCGTGTGCGCCCCTTTTGGCTCGGAGGAGGGGCAGGACTACTTCGCTGCCATGGCAGCTTCGGCCAACTTCGCGTGGACGAATCGACACATCATAGCTCACTGGCTGCGCCGTGCCTTTGAGGAGGCGCTGGCGGGCAAGCTGCGCTACCGGGGACTGACCCAGGTGTATGACGTGGCTCACAACATTGGCAAGGTGGAGCGATACACCATAGATGGCCGGCAGGCCAAGCTCGTGGTCCATCGTAAGGGTGCCACCCGAGCCTTCGGGCCGAGATCGAAAGAACTGCCACGCGCCTATCAGGGCGTCGGTCAGCCAGTCCTGATCCCGGGCAGCATGGGCACCGCCTCCTACATACTCGTCGCTACTGACAAGGCGCTCGACCTCACCTTCGGCTCCTGCTGTCACGGAGCAGGTCGGGTCATGAGCCGCAAGCAGGCCAAGAAGCAGATCTGGGGCGAGGACCTGGTGCGCGAAATGCGAGGAAAGGGCATCGCCATACAGACTGGCAGCATGTCCGGCCTGGCCGAGGAGGCCCCGGCCGCCTACAAGGACGTTGAACGGGTGGTAGACGTAGTCACCAGCGCCAACCTGGCCAGCAAAGTGGCCAAGTTGGTCCCCATCGGGGTGATCAAGGGATAGTCACACCAGCGACCATTGGAGCGGGCTATAGAACTGGCGTGTGGGCGGGCTTCCAGCTCGCCTCTCTTACTCTCCGGCCAGACCTAGTTCGGAAGCTATTCCCCTCATGGCGTCGAGCACAGTCTCGAGGTGCGCTCCCAGCTCCACCCCGAGCGCAGCCGCGGCCTGTTCCATCTGCTGACGGTCCACTGCCGCGGCAAAGGCCTTGTCTTTCCATTTCTTGCGCACGGACTCGAGGCCTACGTCCAGAATGCTCTTGCTGGGGCGCACCAGGGCCACTGCCACCAGGAAGCCCGTCAAGTCATCCACCGCACAGAGCGCCTTCTCCATCGAGGTCTCTGGCAGCACGCCAGTGTACTCACTGGCGTGAGACAGCATCGCCCGGACTATCCCCTCCGGCCAACCCCTCTCCCGAAGGATCCTTGCGCCAGTGACCGGGTGCCCCTCCACGCTGAGATCTGGATTCCGTTCGTAGTCAAAGTCGTGAACCAGCCCCACGATACCCCATAGCTCCTCGTCCTCACCGTACTTGCGGGCGTAGGCCCGCATCCCTGCCTCCACCGCCAGCATGTGTCTGACGAGGTTCTGGTTAGCGGTGAACTCATTCACGAGTTCCCACGCTTGGTCTCGACCGATCTCCATGATACTTGAGCCTTTCCAGAGCATCACTATACCTCGCGCTTGTCGCTGCCCATTTCTCCAGGGCCTGGCAGGGGAAATCCCGGCAAGCGCGGCAGGATTCCAGTTCACGGTTGTCAACACAGCACTTCAGTATCCAGCAGTCGGGAGACCAATGCCTCTCCCTGGGACCTCTGCATCCCTCACAGCGAATGCTCCCGAGGTCTATCTCTCTGCCCATCTCGTCGCTCAACCAGTCGGCGATCTCCTGCGCGAGTCCCGGAGCATTCGCCGCCTCGTGGATATCACATTCCCCACAAACCAACCCACACACCGCGATCACGCTTCTACCCTTGCTTTCTAGTACGCGGTCCGAGGCTCCATGACTGACGCGCTCAGCCCTTTCGCGGCATCATAGCACGCTCCTGGCCCTTAGTCTACCGAGAGAGCCCAGGTCCCAACCAGGCTCTGCGGCGCGCCCGCGGCAGGCTCACGGCGTGAACGCTGAGATGACCGGACCACAGGACATGAAGGCCGTTCAGGCTCGTATCCAGGTGCGAGTCACCCAGACCTGTCTGCCTTGGGCAGCACATAGCCCAGATGGCGAAGCGCGGCCTCGTCCTGGAGCCATCTCTTGCGGATCTTGACCCAGAGTTCGAGGTAGACCTTGGTGCCCAACAGCTCTTCTATCTCCTTCCTGGCTGCCTGTCCTATGCCCTTGAGCATCTTCCCACCCTTTCCGATCACAATGCCCTTCTGGCTGTCCTTGGCCACGTATACGGTGGCCTCGATGTAGGTGAGGTCCGGGCCTCGCTCCTGGAACTCCTCCACCACGACCGCGATCCAGTGAGGTACCTCGTGATGCAGATAGTGGAGAACCTGCTCTCGAATCAGCTCCCCGGCCAAAAAGCGGAGCGGCTGGTCGGTGATTTGGCCTGGAGGATAGTACTGAGGCCCTGGTGGCAGGCACTGAATGATCAGGTCCAGCAATCGATCCCGGTTGCGGCCCTCCGTGGCCGACAACAAAACCGATTCCTGACATGCCGTCAGGTCTAGATACGCCTCACTTCGCTCCTCCTCCTCTGCGGGCGAGAGGAGGTCAACCTTGTTCATGACCAGGATGCAGGGACAGGTCGCACGCTCCCCGATGAGTCTGCCCAGTTTCCGATCTCCTTCACCCGGCGGGCCAGATACGTCCACCATGAATAGCACCAAGTCCGCGTCAGGAATCGCCCTCAGGGCCGTCTCCACCATGTATTCCCCCAGCTTGTGTTGAGGCTCATGGATGCCGGGGGTATCCACGAACACTATCTGCGCTTCGGGTACAGTCAGTATCCCCAGAAGCTGCCGGCGTGTGGTCTGGGGCTTGGGAGATACAATGGCCACCTTCTGGCCCACATAGCCGTTGACCAGGGTGGACTTGCCCACGTTCGGCTTGCCCACCACGGCCACGAAACCAGACTTGAAACCCTCCGGCACCCCATTCTGAAGCGGCAGCTCCACGTCCTTCACCTTTCAGAGTCTGACGACATCGATACGCGGCCTCACTGGGAAGGCGCCATCTGATCCAACGATCGCATGACTGCCTTCACGCCCGC
Organism: Anaerolineae bacterium; assembly: GCA_049697655.1. GTDB lineage: Bacteria > Chloroflexota > Anaerolineae > UBA7937 > B3-Chlor > JAUVXJ01. Next base: position 19,409 of record JBAVWD010000098.1, read on the forward strand.
CAGGTTCCTTTCGAATTCAGAGTCCACCTTCGTCTCCAGTTCCACCTCCACGGCCGCCACTCCCTGGTAGGCCAGATAGTCCACAATGGCCCCCGTCACCGGATAGGACGCCCAGCCCTCCTCTGCAAAGGGGTATCCCGTAGCCTCCGACAGGCAGCGGGCGAGTACGTCGGAGGGGGCATGATCGGCACAGGTCGTGACAAAGATCATGCCTGCCATGCTATGATAGAATACCGCCACCTCGGCGTCCTCCAGGAAATCGCGAAGCAACTGGGTCTCCACTTCCGAGAAGGGATAGGGCCCACCCCCGCCCTCGATGATACCCTCCGTCGTATGAGTGTCCTCAACCCAATCGTTCTCCGCACACGAATCATCATCCGTGTCCGCGTTTCGGTTGAGGTCCACCATGTGTGCATTACATCTGGTGTCGTTCTCCAGCCCGTCCGGATTGGCGGTGGGTATTATCCACAAAGTCACCTCGGGCGGGATCTCATCCACATTGTCTCGGAAATGGGCGATCATCTCCAGAGCCAGTCGATGGGTATTCTCCTCGGTGCCCCCGTGTATGTTGCCGACCAGAACCACCTTGCCAGGGCCCGTGCCAAACCGGTGTCCGACTATGAAACGTCCTTCCCAGGACTCCCCGAGCACCTCCTGCCCGTAAGGCGCGGGTGTCGCTGTCTGGGTGGGTGTCTGAACCACGGTTGGAGTGCTGAGTGCTGAGGCAGCCAGGGTCGGTGCCGCCGTTGGGTTTTTCGCCAGGTCAGCGGTGTCGGTGCTCGGTTGAGCGCCACAGCCGCTGCAAGTGCAGACCAGCGCCAGACAGAGCAACAAGCAGCACACCTCGATGGTCCTCACTCCCTCACCCACCGCAGGACCAACACCTCTCCGCCATCCAGGGCAGCCACTATCTCATCGCCACCCCACCCGTTCGTGTCTGCAACCTGCAGTGCACTGACAGAATCCCATACGTGATAGAATCCTAGCACAGCGCCCGTGGAGATGTCCAGCACATATATCGCCCCCGGAGAGAAACAACCTCCAGTTCCAACGACGGCCTCGACCATGCCGTCTGCGTTCACATCGCCCAAAGCCGCAACGCTCACGGGACCGCCCAACTGGGAACGCCAGCGCAGTGATCCATCGCTGTCCAGCATGTGTACTGTCCCATCCAGCGAACCGACCAGAACATCGCCGTCACCCCGGTCAGCTCCATCGTAAGACACCACTATCGCAGGCGAGGCCCCCAGATCGAAGCTCCACAGGACCCCGCCAAGGGAGTCCAAGGCGAAGACCGATGGCTGCGGGTAGCGTGTAGCGGCCAGGACATACTTCGAGGAATCGCCCACTATACCAGCCACCTCCAGGCAACTCGCGTAGCTCGTGGTCGGGTACTTCCACAGCAACTCCCCCGTACCGCCAAACACGTACACGTCGTCGGCGCCGGCGATCACCTCCGGGACCCCATCCCTGCCGAGATCACCTACCTGCACCCTCTGCACGGAGCCACCGGTGGGATGCTTCCATTGCAGCCGCCCATCCTCATCCAGCACATACACGGTATCTCCAAAGGCGCCCCACTCTCCCGCCACGATCTCCGGCAGTCCGTCTCCATCCGCATCGCCCAGAGCGATGTCCAGCACACTTGCCTCCACGCCGAAGCGCCATCTCACCTGGCCTCCGGCGTCCAGGACCACAATCTCTCCCGCTGCTTCCAGCAGTCCCGTCGCCACCAGAATCTCGGCGTCGCCATCGTTGTTCAGGTCTCCACACTCCAGGTCGTTCACCTGGCTCTGAAGGGCCTCCTCCCACCGGACAGACCCATCGGCTTCAAACACGTAGATGGCACCCGGACCACCTGATGACCCGGTCGCCACTGTCATCTCAGGCTCTTGATCGCCGTCCAGATCGCATAGACGCAATGCCCTCGCCCGGCCCGCCAAAGGAAGAGCCAACTCCTCATCCAGCCCGTCCCGACCGAGACCGTCCTCCATCAAAGTCCACTCTTCTTCAGAAGGACTGTCCGACGTGCCGTCGTTCTCGAAGACCTCACAGTTGACCACCCTCGCCTCCGGCGGGGGCAGCACCCTGGGCTGCCCGGCCTCCATCTCCACTGGCATCAATTGCACCTGCTTCAAGCCAGTGCGATCTATCAGGCAACAAAGCACCAATCCCTGCATCGTCTCCACCGAGAAGGGCTGATCGAACACGAAGTTGCCCAAGCTATAGGCGACGAACCCCTCGTCCTCCCAGGCCACTGCTCCCACCGCGTGAGGATGGTGTCCAACTATGAGTCCTGCACCTGCCTCCAGCATCCCGCGCACCACCTCTTGCTGGAACTCATCGGGCTGGGGCATGTACTCAGCTCCCCAGTGAAGGGAGACCACCACGAAATCGGAGACACTCGTGGCGCGTCGGACCTCGGCGTATGCCGACTCGGGATCCAACCACGCCGGGCCACTGCCGCCTTCAGGTGAGGCCACCCAGCGAGGCTCCACGTGGTTGTAGGCGAGGAAAGCAATCTTGAGACCTTTGACCTCCAACGTCACTGGCTCCTGCTCGCCATCGGCATCGTCGCTCAGACCCACGTAGGCGATGTCCTCGCCCTCCAGGTGTGAGATCGTGTCCAGCAAACCAACAGCGCCGTAATCATCAGTGTGGTTATTAGCCAGCGACAGAATGTCGAACCCCGCGCCACTGAGGCCCTCGGTCACTTCAGGTGCGGCGCGGAGCGTAATGCCTCCCTGCGGGACGCCTCTGGCAGTGATGGGGCTCTCCAGGTTGCCGAAGGCCACGTCTGCCTGGTTCGTCAGCTCGCTGATGAGGTCGAAAGGATAGGCTGGCGAGTTGGCCCTGATCAGGCCACCTACGCCGCGCCCCAACATTATGTCACCCACCGCCAGCAGACTGACCACAGGCTGTAAATCCACGGCCAGGCCCTGTGTCAGGGCCTGGGACAACTCGGGGTGCCCGTCGAGATCGCCGACCAACCACCAGTGTCGCTGATACGGGTAGTTGTCTGGGTCCAGAGAGATCAGACTCCCGCCACCGATGGGCAGGGCGCGAAGCCGGAAGTCCACCTCGCGCCAGGGCAGCAGGGCCACGAGTTGGCTGCTCTCCTGCACCACTGCCCTGGCCTCCGCCCACGAAGAGACGTGCAGCGCCCCGGGATCAATATCCTCGATGTCAAGCAGTTCCAGGGCGGCCAAGCCTTCGCCAAGCAGTACCGGCCGGTAGGCTCCCCCGCCGCTGAAGAGTTCCCTCAGCCACTCCAGTGGAGCATCGTCGAGGGGGCTGGCCACGTTACTAACGAGGACAAAAGGCTCGCTGCGCACCAATTCCGCGCTGGACTCAGAGATACGGCCACTGATGATCGCCAACTCAGATTGGCCAGAACCTAGCCTGCTCAACGCCTCCTCTGAGCTGGCAACGAGATCCGCGGGGCATTGGGGGTACTGTCGCTGGAGAGCATCGAAGAACTCCTCTTGCTCCAGCCACAGATCGCGTTCGATGGAGAGGCAGGGGCCACGGGCACCGGTGGCTATAGGCGTCCCCTGCGCCGCGATGGTCTCGGGGCCCACAGTGTCCTGCCGACATGCACTCGGGCCGGTCAGCAGAAGGAAGCATAATGCTGCGAGAAGAAGAGCCCGCCATCCCGGAACATTCACGGTGCTCACTCGCCAGGCGGCTGCCCGAAGTACTGTGTCACCAGTGGTGACAGGTCTTCGACAGTGTGGCGCGAGAGGATGGAGAAGAAATCCGCACTGGTGGCAAGGGAATGGCTCCGACTCTGGCAGTAGTCTTTCAGGAAATCGTGGAAGACCTGGATCCCCACAAGCTGTCTCAGATCCGCCAGGAACAAGGCTCCCCGGCGATACACCGCATTCATGTACGAGGCCTCATCCTGGTAATCGTAAATAGAGCCATCTATGGGACCTCCTCGTGGCCAATTCAAGACCTCGAAGTCCCACAACCAGAGATCGTCGTCAGGATATCTATTCTCGTAGAAGATCAACTCACTGAAGGTGGCCAGGGCTTCATCAAGCCAGGGCTCCATCACTTGGTCGTTCCCCACCAGATGATACCACCACTGGTGAGATACCTCATGCACCAACAGGGTGATCAACTGGGAACGCACGCCTCCGGCATATGTCTCGTACCACAGAGCGCCCAGGAA
>JBAVWD010000099.1:0-2413 GCA_049697655.1 Anaerolineae bacterium
GTCTGGAGTTCGCTGGGCAGGGCGGGTTTTACTCGTTGACTGGGTTCAGCAGTGAGCAGTTGTGGCTCTTCGATGTCAGCGCTGCGCCCGACGTGGTGCAACTGACCGGGGCAGACGTGGAGGCCAATGGATCACAATATGTGCTTTCTTTCTGCGACGACGAGCCGTCCGGGCACCGTTACCTGGCCGTGGGCCAGGCTGGGCTGCGGAGGCCGGTGAGCCTCAGCGCCGTCACCTCAACTGTCGATCTGCGGAGTCCAAACAACCAGGCCGACTACGTCGTGCTTACTCACCAGGACTTCCGCGAGGCGATCCTTCCGCTGGTGGAGTGGCGTCGAAGTCAAGGGCTCAGTGTGGAGGTGATCAGCATTACCGACCTCTACGGCCAATTCAGCTACGGTTTGGTGGACCCCACTGCGATTCGCGAATTCTTGAGATACGCTGACGCAAAGTGGGCCAAGCCGGCACCACAGTACGTTCTGCTGGTCGGGGAGGCAAGCTATGACTACCGGGACAACCTAAAGGGGCCCAACAAGAGCCTCTTGCCCACCTCTCTGGTGGACACGGCCTTCAGCGGTCAAACGGTGAGCGACAACTGGTTCGTTTGCCTGGACGAGGAAGATGTGCTACCGGACATGGCCATCGGCCGCCTGCCGGTGAGCACCGTGGCCGAGGCGAGGGCGGTGGTGGACAAGATCATCGCCTATGAGCAGGATGCCCCTGCGGGGACGTGGCGGCAGAGGATAGTTCTGGTGGCCGACGGCGCAGAGGCCAGCTTCGCCGCGCAGTCGGACCTGTTGGCCGAGGAGTCCGTCCCCTCAAGCTACGAGGTGTCCAGGGTCTACGGCGCTTCCCTGGAGGATGCACCATCCGTCGTGGCGCAGGAACTCGCCGCGGGCAGCCTGATCGTCAACTACGCCGGTCATGGCAGCATCGACACCTGGTCAGAAGACAGGCTCTTCTCGTCGGAGCAGATCGACTCTTTGGGCAATGACGGGCGGCAACCGATGATGATTCTGATGTCCTGTCTTCTGGGTTTTTTTGGCCATCCCGAGCGTGACGCCATGGCGGAGGAGTTGCTGCTGGCTGAGGAGGGCGGGGCGGTGGCAGTTTTCGCTCCCAGCAGCCTGACTCTTTCCTCCGACCAGGGACCGTTGAACCGGGCACTACTGAAGGTCTTGCTCGACGAAGAAGCGCCCCCTGTCGGGTTGGCGGTCTTGGAGGCCAAACGCTCCGTGGCCGCCGAGACCCAGGGCCAGCGGGACGTGATCGAGACCTTCACCCTTCTCGGCGACCCGGCTCTCCGGCTGGTGAGCCCGAGCCCATGACCCACTTCGCTCGCCGGGCGGCGACCTGGTCAGAGCGAGCGGAAGGATAGCCGAACAGCACTCGGAGAGTGTTCCCAACTGATCAGCCGGCGGTGGCCTGGAGGCACCAGCCGCCGTGTGGTACAATAGAGAGTGTGCGGTCATGAGCAGTGACTGACAGGGATGGTTGCTCAAGAATCGGACTGTGATGACTGATCGTTAGGTCTCATTCACCGGCGAGGACGTTGACCTGTGAGCAAGAATTGGATTCTGAAGCGTGCCCTTATCCTCGTAGCCGCCTGCCTCACACTGGCCTGGGTGGGAGCGATCTACGCGGCTGAGGGACAGGCTGCCTCCCATGTTGGCACATCGTCGGATGGGGAGGACATGCAGCTCATCAGGTCCGACGCGGAGGGCGTGATCGTGGAGTTTCACACACCGCTCGTGGAGTGAAGCACGGAAGCCGAGACAACCCATGGCATTCAAGTGGTTGAGACTTTCCATCGCACTCGTGGCACCGCTTGTTGGACACGGGCAGGCACTGGCGCAGGAGCCAGTGTCCACTTCAGAACCAGGGATGGTGATCGTGGAGTGGACCACGGAGAGCGAGGTCAACCTGGCTGGCTTCAACATCTACCGCAGCGAGAGCCCGGACGGGCCGTACGTCAAGTTGAACGATACTTTGATCCCGGCTGCTCCCGACCCCATCGCTGGCGGGAGCTACAGCTACACTGACACGACGGTGGAGCCTGGGGTGACCTACTACTACCAGCTAGAGGATGCGGAGCTGGACGGCAAAGCCACCGTGCATGGACCCATCGTGGTGGTGGCTGGAGGGGATGTGGTCTCTCCGCTATTCCAGGCGAGCGGGTTGCTGGCACTACTGGGGGCGGTTCTCCTGGGGGTTGCTGTCTTTCTGGTCAGGGAGCGCAGGCGCGCTCTGGCGCGTCCCCCGAGAACTGGATCTGGAGGTAGAGGAGAGCCCTGAGGGAAGATTCCGCGGTGTGGTTCCCCACCGGAATCAGTGGTACAGTGTGCAGCGGGTGCGGCGGCAGGCGGTGGGCCTGCCGTTTTGGTTTTAATGGGGTTTTAAGGCGGTATTTATG
>JBAVWD010000100.1:0-1752 GCA_049697655.1 Anaerolineae bacterium
GTGGTCGTCTACACGACGCCAACCTGCGGCTACTGCCACCAGGTGAAGCAATACCTCACGCAGCGTGAGATACCCTACAGGGAAATCGACGTGGCGGCCGAAGCACAGGCCGCTGCCGAGATGGTGAACCTCTCCGGCCAGCGTGGGGTCCCGGTGGTGGTCATCGACGGCCAGGTCGTGGTGGGCTTCAACCGGACACGCATTGACGAGTTGCTGGACGCCCGGTCCAGCAGGCGTCCTCGTCTGGGCCTCTCGGTGGCAGACGCGGAGACCATGGCCCAGAAACGCGGTAGTGGGCCCACCGAGGGCGCCTACGTAGGCAGGGTCGGCCACCTGTCCCCTGGAGACAGGGCAGGCCTGGCGCAGGGCGACGTCGTAGTGGCCCTGGCTGGGCAGCCGATACGAAACGCCGGCGATCTCGAGTCCGTTCTCTCAGGGCTGGTCCCGGGCGAGACGGTCTCCCTGGTCTTCCTGCGCAGTGGCGAGAGGATCACCGCCAGGGTGACGCCGTAGCTCCACTCCAGGCTTAGGCTTAGAGGAGGTTGGCCATGGGCGATGCCCCTTTGCAGAGCGCCCTGGTGGCGCTGGATCTCGCCATCCAGACCGAGAAGGATGGCCGTGAGTTCTACATGCGGGCAGCCGAGCGATCCAGCGATGGGGGAGGCAAGGTGCTCTTGATCTCCCTAGCAGACGACGAGTTGGAGCATCTGCGGCTGTTGGAGTCGCAGCGAGAGGCCCTGGCCACCGAGGGGCAGTGGCTGCCTCCGTCAAAGCTGGACGAACAGACAGCGCCAGAGAAGGCCGAAGGGGTTCCCCTCTTCTCGCCGGAAAGGCTGGCCGAGAATGTCAGCGCCTACACCTCCGACCTGTCAGCGTTGCGCATGGCATTCCTGATCGAGAAGGACGCGGTGGCCTTCTACACCAGGGCGGCCGCCGAGACGGAGGACCGCGACGGCAAGGAGATGTACGAGCGTCTGGCCGAGATGGAGACGGAACATCAGCGCATACTGGAGGAAGAGTATAACGCTCTGGCCAAGGAGTTCTGGGGTAAAATGGGCTTCGAACCCTTCTGAGTCCCCGGACCCAGTTAAGTAACGGAGGTGTTGATGAAAGAAGATGCAGTTGCTGGCCTCTCGGCATTGCGAGAGGCGGTTCACAATGAACTGGACGGCAAGGCCATGTACCTGCAAGCTGCTGAGCGAACGAGGGACGAGCTAGGCAAATCCATGTTCCGCTCGTTCGCCAGGGAGGAGGATCAGCATGTACACATCCTCCAGGTGCAGTATGCCGAGGTGAGCGAGTCGGGGGATTGGGTCGACCTGGATACCGCCCGGAAGGCTCCAAGGGATCCAAAACTCATCCTTTTCCCGCAAGAAGAGGGGGAGGTCAAGGAGATCGTTCCGGTGGGCACCAGCGACCTGGAGGCCCTGAAGATCGCCATGAACTTCGAGCAGCGAGCGGTGCGTTTGTACGAGAAAGCAGCTGCCGACAGCGCCAACCCCACGTCACAGTCCTTCTATCGCAGGTTGGCTGAGTGGGAGGGCACGCATTACCGGATCCTGGACAACAGCTACGACTATCTCGCCAACAAGGGGGAATGGTACTTCCAGGAACTGGAGATGCCCATGTACGAAGGCTAGGGAATCCGGCTGAGGTGGTGGCCTAGCAACTGGGCGAGGCTTCTCGTGCAGCACCGCCTTGATGCCGAGTCCGCCGGCGGAATGCCGGATTCTTGGGAGCAGGGCTGTCCCC
>JBAVWD010000101.1:0-2226 GCA_049697655.1 Anaerolineae bacterium
AGCTCTAGCGAAGGCGCAGTGGTTGGGGCTCTCCACGACTGGTAATCGGCCGCGGGGCCGGGAGAGTCATTGAGCAAAAGGTTTTTTGGATATATCGCTTCAGGAGGGAACAAATGAGATTCAGTGCTCCAAAGCAGATCACCTGGATCGTTGCCTTGATCCTCGGGGTAGTGGGGATCCTGGCAAACCTAGCGTCCATTCCGGTCATCACCCCCGTGATTGGCTTTTGGCTAGTGGTCGCGGGGTGGGCCCTGCTGCTGATCGCGACCATCACACACGGCTTGTAGTTCGGCAGCCGCGGTCATGTGCAGATAGGCCCGGGGCGCAGGGGGTGGTCGTATGGTCGGCCCCGCAGAGATCGTCGTCTGCGCCCATCATCTTTACAATTGAGCGAACCATACCATCTGGGTAGCATTTTGCATTAGGAGCGAATGCGCGGTTTGACCGCCGGGTTACTCCGTGCTAACCTTGAGGCAATACCTCTGCAAGGAGGAGAGCATGCGCTGTCTCGTCACCAGTCTACTTCTGCTCGGTCCACGGCTCGCTCTTCTGGTCTGGTGGCTCATGAATTCGGCGCGCTTCAATCTCGCCTTCAACACGAAGAACTGGCCGCTCCATCTGCCCTTGCCCTCCTGGGTCTGGCCGTTGATAGGTGCCATTTTCGTGCCATGGACGACCCTGGCGTATCTTGTCGTCTTTCCAGGGGGCGTCGTGGGCTTGGACTGGCTTTGGCTAGGGCTCGGATTGTTTATCGACCTTGGCTCGCACTTCGGCGGCGGCTACCGCCACCGCGACCGCATCCGACGCCATAGAAGATAGACTCTGCCACAACGGCAGTGCCTCATCCGTTATTGCTGGTGTTCTTTGCCTCGACCGGTCTTGCTTTTGCGAGGCCAGACCTCATGCCGAGCCAAGCTGCAGATGGTTGCGGAGCACCAGCTCCTTGGGACAGGGATTGAGATACACCTGTTCTCAAGCGGAACCTGTAGGGAATGATTCTGAAATACGGCAAGCCGCTGTCAACTGGCAGCGGCTTGTGACTTATCGTACGAAAGGAACCTCAGCGCTGGTCCTTCAGTCTGGGCCTGAACTTGTACCCGTAGACGATCATGCCGCTCTCGCCGAAATCCCTCAGCCGCCGCGTCACCATCTCCACCGGCATGCCCGTCTGGACTTCATCAGGTTCGACGTCCGTCAGTTGAGCGGCCACCAGGGGACCCTCGTCCAGTCGCACGAGGGCCCCCAGATAAGGGGCGAATCCCTCGTAGCCAGCCGGAGCATCATACACTGTGGTGTACGAATAGACCGTCCCCTCCCCCTGGAACTGGTGGAGTTCCAGGTTGCGGGACCGGCATTCAGGGCATACCAGGCGTCGAGGGAGCATCTTGGCTCCACAATCCTGGCACAACACACCCGTCAATCGATACCGCTGATCCTGTAGACGCCAGTGTTTGGCTAGACTCATGCTGAGATCTCCATATCAGGGATGTGTCACGTTTGTTGGCGGGATGCCTCCAGCGCGACGAGCAAGGTCGACAGCGACTGAGCGGTGGTCGCAGGGATCAAGGTCTTGCCAGCGCCTGCTAGTGGGGAGACGTGAGGATGTGGGTGACCGCCGTGCCCCCTGTTCCGCCGATGCTCTGGGCCATGCCCAACCGGGCATCGACCTGGTTGGCTCCGGCCTGACCCTGCAATTGCTGGACAAGCTCCACAATCTGATAGACTCCGCTGGCGCCCAGGGGATAGCCCCTGGCCTTCAAGCCACCCATGGTAGAGATAGGAATGCGCCCCTCCAGCGCGATCTCACCCTCCATGGCCAGGCGCACCCCCTGACCATCGCCCGCGAAACCGCAGGCCTCCAGGGAAAGAGCCGCCAGAATGGCGAAGGCGTCGTGTAGCTCGAAGATGCCGATCTGCTCCGGGCCCACGCCAGCCTGGGCGTAGGCCTTCTGGGCTGATTGATGCGCGGCTCGGAGGAAGAGCGGGTTTGGTCGATCGTGGAGAGCAACCGCATCCGTCGCCAGCGCCGAGCCGATGATCTCCACCGACGAGCTGGCCCTATCCCCTGCGGCACCTTCGGAGCACAGGATCACGGTGGCCGCACCGTCGGCGGCCGGCGCGGAATCCAGCAGGCTGACGGGATCGGCGACGAGCTTGGCCCGCTCGAAGGCCTGCACACTGATCGGTCGCCGATACATGGCACAGGGGTTGTGAACGGCGTTGCGG
>JBAVWD010000102.1:0-1928 GCA_049697655.1 Anaerolineae bacterium
TCCTTCAGACACGGCTTTGCCCACGGCGACTCGCTCTGCGCAGATGCTGAGACCGTATGAGGCGTTTTCCACATTGCAGCCGGTGTACACATGCCCCGATACGGTGCGCAGCGCCGCGCCCACTGCAAAGCCAGAGTATGGAGCGTAGGCTTGTTCACGCGCCTCTCTTCCCAGGGTGATCAACTCCTCAAGAGGGTCCGGGCTATCCATCCTTGGCCACTCTCACTTTGTTGATGCGGCGCCCCAATAACGACAGGACAGTGATCCGCACTCCGTCAAGCTCGACCTCATCGCCGACCCTGGGAACTCCTCCCAGTGCGGAGTAGATGAGCCCTCCCAGTGTGTCATTCTCCTCGGTGGGCAGGGCGGTCTTCATCAGCCCGTTGACGTCGTCCACGTCGACGCGTGCGTTGAAGACGGCCTCCTTCTCGCTCACCATCTCGAAGAATGGTTCCACGGTGTCGTACTCGTCTTCAATCTCACCTACTATCTCTTCCAGGGCATCCTCCACTGTAACCAACCCAGCGATCCCGCCGTACTCGTCCACAACGATGGCCATCTGGATGCGCTGTCGCTGTAGTTCCTCTAGAATCTCGCCAACCTTGTTGGTCTCCGGGACAAAGTAGGCAGGCCGCAGCAGTTGTCGTAGCTTTGGTGGCGGATCGGCGTCGTCCTTCAGGTGAGGTAGCAGATCCTTTGCGTTCAAAGTGCCGACGATGTTCTCAATCGAACCGTCGTAGACGGGGATGCGAGAATAGCCAGTCTCTACGATGATATCCAGGGCTTCCTCCATCGACGACCCGACTTCCAGAGCCACCATGTCAATGCGCGGCACCATGATCTCGCGGGCGAGGGTTGCTTTGAAGTCGCAGATGCTGGCTATCATCTCTCTTTCGTCTTCTTCTATGTAGCCTTCTTCCTCGCCGGCATCAATGAACAGGCGCAACTCCTCTTCCAACTCAGCCGCGTCTTTGGGGGTCTCAGGTCCCTTGGAGTCCCCCACGAGGGCCCTCGTTATGGCGCGAAATGTGCGCGCAAACGGATACAGGGCCAGACTGAGTCCTCGTATGGGCACGGACAGCAGGAGAACTGTTCTCTCCGGATCTCGCATGGCCCAGGTGCGGGGCAAAAGCCTGCATAGAAACAGCACCAGGAGCGTTAGCGAAGAGACGGCCGCTACGATGCCCCATCGGGGCGCGTAACTAAGGACCAGCATGGTGGTGAGGCAGGCGGCCAGTATCAGCGCCGCGTTCTTCAGGATCAGCAGTGCAGTGAGATGCCACTCCTCTCGCTCCAGGATGCTCTCCACGGCATCTGCACCCCTAATCCCCTCTCGGGCCATCCTCTTCACGCGGAAAGGGTTGGCCAGGGTCACCGCTGCCTCAGCCGCGGAAGCGAAAGCGGTGAGGAGCAACGACAGGCCGATGAAGGCCACTGCTAGAGTACTCTCGGCTCCCAGTTGCGCACCTCCCTGGAAAGGACTAGGAATCGCTTCCTGTCCTTTCCCTGAGCATCCTCATTTTCTGTTCCTTGGCCACCGTCGAGAGCTCGATCTTGTTCTCTGTCACGCTGTAGGGAGCCGGGCCCATGATTAGTTTGTCTGGAGGCAGATCGTCACTCAGCACGACGCCTGGCCCCACAGTGCTATGGGGTCCCACCTTGGCTCCCGGCATCAGAGTTGCATTGCAGCCCGTCTTGCAGTCATGGCCCATGATCACCCCCAGCTTGTCGGTGCCAGAGGACACCTCCTCTCCCTTCACGTTGACGGCGACTGCCCGCTCGTCAAAGCGGAAGTTGGCGGTAATCGTGCCGGCCCCGAGAGAGCAGCTGTCGGAGATTATGGAGTCACCCACATACGACATGTGGATCCAACAGTTGTTCCCTATCAGAGAACGTTTGATCTCCGAAGAGAAGCCTACTACCGAATT
>JBAVWD010000103.1:0-14391 GCA_049697655.1 Anaerolineae bacterium
ATCGAGGACTTGAAGATCGCCCTCGTAGTCAGCCTCGATGAAGAAGCTGAGTTTCTCCATCTTCCCATCGTCGACAGCAAGTGCAAGGTTGGTGCGTCTGAGGACGTTGTAGCAGGTGGTGCAGGCTACCGCTAGACGCTCACCCGCGTCTCTACCGGCGACCAGTACGCGGGCCGGCCCCGCAAGGTCAAGGACATTGTCCACCAAGAGCGGAAAAGTGGCACCGCAGCAGTTCCATTCAGGCAGCTCGACCAACTCAAGCCCCAGAATCCGAGTGGAGGCCCGCAGAGCATTGTCGAAGCCTTTCGCAGTTGTGTTGAGTGTGCAACCTGGGAAGTATGGAACCTTGATCTGCTGTGTCATGCCGTGTACTTACGGAACCCTGCGATGAAAGCTTGTTGCGGGAACTCGGCGAGGTCGTCAGGGGAAAGGTCTCGTAGGTCTAGGTAGTCGCCTCGCTCTTGGAGAATGATTTCCCGCACAGCCTCCATGACGCGCGTTAGGTCTACTCCTTTGGGGCAGCGGGCATAGCAGCTCTGGCAGGCTGCGCAGAGCCAGGGAGTGTCGGAGTCCAGCACCTGTTCCACCAGTCCCAATTGGAGAAAGCGAATCACCTGACTGGGCAACATGTCCATTGCAGGGGCGGCCGGACAGCCGGCCGAGCACTTGCCGCACTGGTAGCACTTTAGCAGGTCTTCTCCACTGATTTCCTCGATCCTGCGAACGAGCTCGTTCCGCAGAACCTCAGCTGACAGTCTTATCCTCACCGGCCCTCCGGGCTTGGCCCGTGCAGAGCACCCGCCATCAACGCCCGTCTATCAGGTCGCACCAGCGTGGGACCCACTCCTTGGCTCTCTGATGTCCGCGGCCATCTCTACACCTGCTGGTACCGCTTCCGTCCTTCCTCGTAGGCGTCCCCTCCGTAGATGTCGTTTACCACGATTGCCGGGAGGTCCTCCACTGTCAGTCGAAGCACCGCCTCAGCACCCAGGTCATCGTAGGCGATGACCTCGGCTTCTTTGATGCTCCTGGCGATCAGAGCAGCGGCACCGCCTATGGCGGCAAAATAGACGCCCCTGTGTTTCTGCAGCGCGTCCCTCACATCAGAAGAGCGGTTGCCCTTGCCGATCATGCCCTTGAGCCCAGCCTCCAGGAGGCGCGGGGCGTAAGGATCCATGCGGTAGGCGGTGGTAGGGCCGGCCGACCCGATGGGCTTGCCCGGCTTGGCGGGCGAAGGAGCCATGTAGTAGACGATCTGCCCGCGCGGGTCGAAGGGAAGAGAGTCGCCCCTGTCCAGAGCCTCAATCATCCGCTTGTGGGCAGCATCCCGAGCGACGAAGATGGTGCCCGAAATGGTCACCCTGTCACCCGCGTGCAGTTGTTCGATGATATCGTCGGTAAGGGGAGTGTTGATCCTCAGCTCGCTTTGCTCCTAGCGAAGGCGGGAAGGGTCGGAGAGTTCCTCTGAAGCTCTTGCGCTGGCCCCTCCAGCCTTTCATAGAGTTGCCTGTTTGTGCCTGGCGCTGTGGCACTGCATGTTCACGGCCACGGGAAGGCTGGCGATGTGGCAAGGGTGTGTCTCAACGTGGACCGCTAGCGCAGTGGTCCTGCCTCCCAGGCCCTGGGGTCCGATGCCCAGTCTATTCACACGCTCCAGTATGTCTCGTTCCAGCTGGGCCACATCGGGATCGGAACTCGGCTGCCCTACCGGTCTGAGAAGTGAGTGCTTGGCCAGCAGCATCGCCTTTTCGGCGGTGCCTCCGACTCCCACTCCGACGATGGTCGGCGGACACGGATTGGCTCCCGCTCTCTCTACAGTCCTCGTCACGAAGTCAACCACCCCCTGGCGGCCATCCGCCGGCTTGAGCATGCCCAGCGCACTCATGTTCTCGCTGCCGCCGCCCTTGGGAACGACGGTGACCTCGAGGCTGTCGCCCGGCACTATCTGGCAATGGATCACCGCCGGAGTGTTGTCCTTGGTGTTGTGTCGGGCCGAGAACGGCCCCTCAACGATTGACTTCCTCAGATAGCCCTCGTCGTACCCCCGCTTGACGCCTTCGTTTATGGCTTGGTACAAATCCCCACCGACGACGTGGACCTCTTGACCCACCGCCAAGAAGACCACCGTAAGGCCAGTGTCCTGACACAGTGGAAGGCCCTCCTCGCGTGCCACCACTGCGTTCTCCAGAAGCTGATCCAGAACGTCCTGCTCCACAGGAGAGATCTCGTCAGCTCGGGCCCGCCGAAGGGCTTCGATTACGTCATCACCCAAGTAGTAGTTCGCCTCGATGCACAGCCGGGCGACCGTCTCCGAGATATCGTCACAGCTGATGTCTCGCACTCGCAGTCTCCTCAGTCCCCCACTGGCGCTAGCCTCGACTCAAGATGGTGGCGGGAACAAGACTCCCTGCCGTGCACAAGCCTCGTCCGCCAAACGCTGACCTGGTCCAAGCCGTGCCTGTGTCCCGGTCTGGATGGGGTTGCCGGTGGTGCGGTGCACCAGGAGGGATTATACAGGCCGGTCAGGCACTTGTCCAACTACTTTGGGGAACTTGGGGCCGGCCTGGGGAAGCAAGGGCGCTAGCGAACTGTGGGGGCCGCTTGTAGGCAGGAGTGGTACCCCTTGTAGTCCCTCCGCAGTACGGCGTTCGCACAGGAAATCCCGTCCCCCCTAGGTGGTGTCTCGCGCACAATACCGTGCCGAGGCCTAGACCTAGCCCCCGGCCTAACCGCCCTTCTTTCCCTTCACTGGGAGAATGGATTTAACCAGGGCCGAAGGAAGCCTCATGGGGCACTCTCAGGGTTTCACCGGCCGCTTTGGGCTCGAATCCTGAGACTCTGTGGGTGGGTGTCACTCCCTCCCATGCCTCGATGGTCATAGGGGGGCCTGGGGAGGAATCCAGGGATCCAGAGTATGTTCAACGTACGTTGTCTCGCATGGCCTCCCGCGTCCAATCCAGGCGCGCAGTTCCGTCAGGTTGATGATAATACTGAATACCGTCACTGTCTTTCCGGCGTGCTTGCAGATGGAGCCGGGGTAGTTGGCATGATCCGCCAGCAACTCTTGGAAGAGTTCTGGCGATAGTTGTCCGAAATTGTTGCGCAGCAGCCTCATGGCACGATTGTGCCGGATGACTGACCCGCCGATTGCGGTACGATCTGCCTCGAAGCGGCGCATAGGTGGACTGACATAGTGGTTGGCGTGGGCCAGGATGTCGCCATCGATGTAGATCGGTTCGCAGTCGGTGGCGGAGCCTTCCATACTGTAGACCTCTCCGCTGGAGTCTGCAATGATGTTGTTGTAGTTGGATTCACGCTGTGGCAACAGACAGGCGTTCATCGCCTCTTCAAGATTTCTTGCCCCCACAATGGCACGAACAATCAACAACCTCGGAATACCCAGCCGGCTGTCGTTACATGAAACCCAGTTACCGGTCAGACTGATGCCCGCGGCATTGAACCCCGCGCTAATGCCCAGCCCTCCCATCGCCACCGCAAGGAATTCGGGCTCCTCGCCCGCTTGCGCCTTCAGAATGACCAGGTCCTGTTCCGTGTCGGCGGGGAGATCGTTGGTGTGCGCGAGGAGTGTAGATCCGTCGACAGTTGCGGCGCCCCGCGCCGCGAAATCGGTGCAGCCTGCGGATGAACCCAGACGGGGACTGTACCAGGTGGTTGACTCCCACAACCCCTCGCAGGTCGCCACGAAAACATCATCGAAGGGCGAATCTGCCCCCTCGGCGATGCCTTCTAGCTCCTCAATGTACTGAGGATAGACAGCGCGGGTGTGCGTGAGACAGAGGCGACCTTTCTGTACCATCTGTCTCCAAGTGACGCCAGGGGGAAGATCTGCGCGCATCGGGGCCAGGATTCGCTGTATGTTCGGCTTCATCCTTTGCCCGATTTCCCGGCCCACCTCGCGATGCGACCCTCTGATTTCGATCACCGGAATGGGATCTGCCGCCATGGTATCACCTCCTACTGCATTGCCTCATGGAGTGGTCGTCTTCCAGAGCGGACACCTCGACGCCGCAGTACCTGGCCTGGCAAGGCGCCGGTGTGCCGCTGCCCGTCGACGACCAGAACTCCGTTCACAAAGACGTGGTCAATCCCTTCTGGGTAACGGTGTGGGTAGTTCTCGAAAGGGTACGTGTGAGGGTACAGGTTCGTCGCCCGGTCACGGATATGCTCCAGGTCGAAGACCACGATGTCTGCCCAGGCACCGGGTCGCAGCACTCCCCGATCCCTCAACCCGAACCTCTGCGCGGGAAAGGAGGTCATCTTGCGGATAGCCTCCTGAAGACTGAGCACTGGTTCCTCCCGTACGTATCGCTCAAGAACCCCCGGGAACTCGCCGTAGCTACAAGGGGAATAAGGAGGCGGGTCATTGAGGAACCCGTACGGAGCTAGGACCTGCCCATCGGAACAGATCATCACGGCCGGGTGTTGGAGCAGCATACGGATGTTGGCCTGGTCGATGTAATCGAAAATGGCTTCTGCGTCATCCCCGTTCACAGCCAACAGATCGAAGTAGACATCGAAGGGATCCGTACCACGCTCCCTGGCGATAGCCCCGATGGTCTTGCCGACCACTCCATCGCTCCTTGGCGCGCGGAGTACGGTGATTCGATCCCATTGGCCATGCTTCAGGAGGCCTGCAGGCCCAAATGCGGGCCAGCGATCCAGGACGATCTCCTGCCGGGTCTGAAGGCGATACTCTGGATCACGCAGTAGACTGACCATCTCGTCAGTCTCTCGCTCATGGACTGACTGCGGCAGGGTGTCCACGAGTGACACGCCCAGGTCGGTATGGAGATCGTTGTCTACCGTCACGTCTTGTCCCCGCACGCGGGCTTGCTCTACTAGGCTCAGATTGGCGGAGGCGTCGCACGGAGCGCCATACTTGGGTGCGTTGTGAGAGATCTGCACAGGCAGGCAGGCCTCGCGACCGACATCAATAGCCTCAGCGACGGCCTCGAGTATGGTTTCGCGCTCGCCTCTGATGTGTGAGGCGTACAGTCCGCCGTACCGAGCTACCGTTCTGCAAAGGGAAACGATTTCCTCAGTGGAGGCGAAGCAGCCCGGAGGATAGACCAGCCCGGTCGACATCCCGAAGGCTCCGGACTCCATCGCTTCCGTCAGTAGCCCTTCCATCCTGGCAAGTTCCTCTGGAGCAGGGTCGCGGTCGGCAAAGCCCATCACGGCGATCCGCAACGCACCGTGCCCGGCCAGGGAGGCCACATTGATCGCCAGGCCGCCATGTCGCAGAGTCCTGAGGTATTGGGCAAAGGTCCGCCACTTCCAGCTGACCTCCGGGTGGGTGGAGATCCGCCCCCAGTGGTGCTGCATCTCTGCGAGATGGTCCTCGTTCACTGGGGCGGGAGACATCCCGCAGTTGCCGATGACCTCGGTGGTGACACCCTGGCGGACAACGCTTTCTGCAAGGCGGTTGACAAGAATGGACAGATCGGAGTGAGTATGCACGTCCACGAAGCCTGGGGCGACATAACGACCCCCAACATCGATGTTCTCTGCTCCCTCCAGGGCGCCAACGGGGGCAATCTCAGCAATCCGACCTCGCCGAATAGCGAGGTCGCCCCAGAACCATGGGTTTCCACAGCCGTCCAGTATTCTGCCGTTGGCGAGCACGACGTCGAAGACAGTCATCGCACCAGAGTTGCCTTGTCTCGTAAAGGGTTCACCAGTTGTGGAAGTATGAGTTCGCGAGGAGATGTGGAGGCTTCTGCTCGCTGCCCATGATAGCACAGGCCAGTCTGAGCCGCAAGGCCTATCAGGGGAATCGGAGTAGAGTCGTCCCAAAAGGAGAATTGTGGTAACATGGACGCCACGCGTGACAGATCCGACACCTGGCTGCGCAGAGGGGTGATCCTCCTAGCGGGAGGGAGATGACAACCGGCAGCTAACGAGCACTTGACGGGCCCGCTTGCCTTCGACATCTCCCAACGCTAACACCGGGACCTGTGTCAAGGAGCGTCGGTGCCATGGGCCGACTCAATGTCTTGACGGCCGATGAGGTCGAATCGATCCACCTGGCAACATTGCGCGTCCTGAGTGAGGTCGGCATCGTACTGACCCATGGCAAGGCTCGCGCACTTTTGATAGGAGCGGGTGCTACAGGCCGAGGCGACAGGATCCTCCTGCCGCCTGATCTAGTCGAGCAGTGTCTGGACGGATGCCCCAGACAGGTGACCATCCGCGGCCGGGCCTGCCAGCCAGTGGTGATCGGAGACGGCTCGCTACACTGGCACAACGTCGGCGGTGCGCGTGAGGTTCATGATACCGTGTCGGACCAGCGGCGTCGAGCCACAGTGCAGGACGTCCGCGACAGCACTCGCCTTCTGGATGCTCTGGAGAGCATCTCGACCATCACCCCGCTATTCACTCCCCAGGACGTGCCTGGACCCCTGATGTCACTGGCCATGTATCGGCACACAGTGTCCAACACCACCAAACCGGTGCAGGGGCCAGCTGTGCATAGTGCTCACGAGGTGCGCCACATCGCCCGTATGGCTGCCGTCCTCGGCCCGCCCCCTGAGGTGCTCACTTTGGGCATCTCCCCGGTGAGCCCACTGTTCTTCCCTGACGACGTGGCAGAAGCGATCATGGAGACCGCAGACTTAGGCATACCGCTGGGACCCTTGCCTTGCCCCATCGCTGGAGCGACCTCTCCCATGTCTCTAGCAGGGTCGCTGGTGCAACAGAATGGCGAGGTTTTGGCCTCGGTGGTGCTGGCGCAATTGGTTCGGCCTGGGCTGCCCATTGTGTACTGCGGGCGACTGTCTGTCATGGAGCCCCGAACCGGCATTTCGGTGTCGGGTGGGGTGGAGGTGGGATTGGCTTCCGCCGCGACGGTGCAGATTGGCCACCGCTACGGACTGCCTGTGAACGTCTATGGGCTGTCCACGAACGCCAAGGTGGTTGACCTCCAGAACGGCTATGAGCGGGCGCTGGGCGCTGTGGTCCCTGCCCTGTCGGGGGCAGACGAGCTATCTGGGATCGGCGAAATGGATGCAGGCGTGGCGAGTTCTTATGCGCAGATGGTTGTCGACAACGAGATCGCCGCTGGCGTCAGTCGGGTGCGACGTGGTCTGTCAGTTGATCACGAGGCATTGGCTGTCGAGGTCGTCAGGACAGCTATGGACGGGCCTCGCCATTACCTGGGTCAGCCTCACACTGTCCGCTACCTGCGGGCGGGAGAGGTGTTCTTGCCACGCCTGGCTGAGCGACGGGCCTGGGAAGAGTGGAATCGGGGCGGGCGAGATGGCATCGTGGAGCGTGCGGAGGCGGAGGCACAGAGGCTCTTGGCGGAGCACGAGCCAATGCCGCTTGCGGAGGAACAAGAGCGAGAACTGGACGGCATCATGGCCAAGGCTCGCCAGGAGTTGGCGGGGGATTGACGAAGCCTATCCGTGCCATGCGTGAACGCACGGCGGCGCGCTCGACGCTGACTTCCGCGGGTTGCACCCACGACGGACGTATGCTACCATCCTTTTGAAGTTCCGTCGACATTCACTCTAGGCCGGGCATGTGGCGTTTCTGGGGAAGGGAGGTGATAAGTACAGGGTCCCACAGCAGATATCGATTCTGATCCCAGGTCCTAGAAGGGCCTGTAGAGAGGGAAGGAGGAAGAAGATGGTGAAGAATTGCGTTTGGCTGTTGGTGAGCTTGACTCTGCTGCTCACTCTGATTCCGGCCGTCGGCTGCGCACCGCCCGCCCCCCCGTCCCCGGAGGCGCCCGCCGAGACTCCCACGGCGGCCCCACCCGGGGCTCCCACTCCGGCACCGCCCGAAGCGGAGCCGGTCACCTTGCGCGTCGGCATCGACTACATCTGGGACACGCCCAACCCTACCTATGGCTGGTACAATTATGCCCTCCGCAATCTGCTTTACGATACGCTGATTGAGGAAACGAAGCTGGCCGTATTCGGGCCCAGCCTGGCTGAGAGCTGGACCGTCTCCGACGATGGGCTGGTCTGGACGTTCAAGATCCGCGAGGGCGTGACCTTCCACGATGGCACTCCCTGCACCGCCGAAGATGTGGCCTGGAGCCTCAACTGGACCATCGAATACGAGCCCGAGGTTTTCGCCTTCTACCTCGCCAACTTCGCCGGGGTCGTCGCCCTGGATCCCACCACCTTGCAAGTCACGCTATCGAACCCCGTGGGCAACATGGAGTACCTGTTGATGTATGTGTGGATATTGCCCCGGAGTGTCTGGGAGGGCATGTCCTCTGACGAGATCATGGAGTTCGAGGATATCGAGGCCGCCATAGGGACGGGTCCCTACAAGCTGGTAGAATGGTCAGAGGGCGAGTATCTGATCCTCGAGGCCAACGAGAACTACTGGCAGGGCAAGCCGCCCTTTGACCGCGTCATCTACCAAGAGTACGCTACCGAGGACTCCATGGTGCAGGCGCTCTTGGCCGGCGAGGTGGACATCGTCGACGACCTTCCGGCGGCCAGTGTGGCAGCCTTGGAGGCAGAGCCCAACGTGGAGGTGGTGATCCAGGAGTCGACAGTGGTAGACGAGCTGATCATCAACTCGCACGAGGATGGCACCCAGCCTGCCAGCCTGAACGACCCGGCCGTGCGCCTGGCCATCGCCCATGCCATTGACAAGCAGCAGATCATCAACGTGGCCTATCTGGGCTACGCTGAGGCAGCCTCGACGATAATCCCCACATCCATGAAAGACTGGCACAACAGCGACGTCGTGGATGTTCCCTATGACATCGAGGAGGCGAACGCCATCCTGGACGCGGCCGGCTACATCGACACCGACGGAGATGGGATCCGCGAGGACCAAGAAGGCAACCCTCTGGAGTACCGCCTGTACTCTGAGCCTGATGCCAGGTACGTCCGCATTTTGGAGATCATCTCCCAGGGCCTGAGCGACATCGGCATCTCCGCTCCACCCACGCCGATGGACAATGACAGCCTGATCGCGCTGTACCCAGCCTTCGACTTCGACATGATCCGCTGGGGCTGGGGGCTGGACCCCGATCCCGACTTCGCCATGCTGATCTTCACCTGCGATCAGCGGGAGGAGGGCGGCTGGAACGACAGTGGCTACTGCGACGAGGAATTCGACCAGATGTATCTCCAGCAGGGCACCACTGTGGATCACGAAGCGCGCCGTCAGCTGATTTGGGAGATGCAAGAGAAGCTCTTCGAGGAGCGCCCGTACATCATGCTGACCTACCAGAAGTACCTTCAGGCCTATCGGAGCGACCGTTTCACCGGCTTCTCTCCGGAGGCGGGGGACATCCTTTGGAAATGGGCCTTCCTACAGGGTAGGCCAGTACAGTAGCAGGTAGAAGCCGGCCGGCCTCGCCAGGGGCCAGGCCGGCCGGACTTTTCTTCAGACTGGCAGACTAGGATAGTCTCCCCTGTTCTAGAAACCAGTCACGTACGGGACATGCGTGGTCTGACACGGATGCCTGCCCGCAGGTCGCAGGGGCTGCGTGTTGCAGGATGAGGCTATGGAACGCAGCAACTACATCCTGTACAAGATTGGCTTCGCGGTGATCACCCTGCTGGCTGTGCTCCTCTTCAACTTCGTTCTGTTCCGCATCCTGCCTGGGGATCCCATCAAATTGATCATTCACAGCCCGCGGATGACGCGCGAGGCGCAGGAACGTATCCGGGCCAGTTTCGGACTCGACAAGCCGGTGTGGCTCGACGTGCAGCGGCTGGAGAGGGGAGACGTGCTAGGTGCTTTCGACACCCAGTTTACCGCCTACCTGCGCAATCTGCTGCGTGGCGACCTCGGCATCTCCTTCGCCACCCGGGGGGGCGTTGCCGACTTGCTGAAGGAGCGAGTATGGCGGACGGTGATCCTGGTATTCCTAGGCGACGTCATCGCCATCGTTGCAGGCATGGCCATCGGTCTGATCGGCGCCTGGCGTAGGGGTACGCGCTTGGACGCCGGCATCTTGCTGCTGGCGCTATTCACCTGGGCGCTACCCACTTTCTTCATGGGGATCATCTTGGTGCTCCTCCTGGGCCGTGGTCGTCTGCCTATCGGCGGCATGGTCACCCCGGGCCTTAGACCAGCGGACGGGCTCACCTATTGGATTGACGTGGGTAAGCACCTCGTGATGCCCACCATCGCCATGGCCATCGTCTATACCGGCGAATACATACTGATCATGCGCAGCGGAGTGATGGAGGTGTTGGCCGAGGATTACATCTTGACCGCCAAGGCCAAGGGGTTGAGCACTCTTCGCATCTTGCGGGACCACGCGCTCAAGAACGCCATGTTGCCCATGGTGACGATGATCGCCCTGACCTTCGGGTATACCGTGGGCGGGGCCATTCAGGTGGAAACGGTCTTTTCCTGGCCCGGCCTGGGCCGCCTGATGTACGAGTCGATACAGAAGCGGGACTACCCAGTGCTGCAAGGCACTTTCCTGCTGCTGGCGGCCAGCGTCATCATCGCCAACCTCCTGGCTGACATCCTCTACTCGGTGCTGGATCCCCGAGTGAAGGCCGAATAGGAGGTATGCCATAGAATCACTCAAGAGGTACCTTCGCAAGCCTATGGGCGTCATTGGCGCCCTGATGCTCCTTCTGGTGGTGTCGGTGGCCGTGTTCGCTCCCTGGGTGGCCCCGTACGATCCCTACGGACGGGTCCAGGTTACACCGGAGCAGATCCTGACTCCGCCGGATGCGCAGCATCTCTTGGGCCGCGACGACGCAGGCAAGGACGTGCTGAGCCAGCTCATCTACGGCTCGCGTGTGTCACTGACCGTGGGTTTCACCGCCTCCTTCATGGCCATGGTCATCGGTGCGACGGTCGGGCTCGTGGCGGGCTACTTCGGGGGCCGAATCGGCAACGTCCTGATGCGTGTCGTGGACTTCTTGATGGTGATCCCCGAGCTACCGTTGATGCTGGTCATCATCGCCGTGATGGGGCGGGGCCTGCTGAACATCATCTTGGTGATCGGCCTGCTGGGCTGGACGTACACCGCGCGCCTGGTTCGCTCGCAGGTGCTCTCAGTGAAGGAACGGCAGTTCGTACTGCGTGCCCGTTCCGTCGGCGCCAGCAGCGTGCGCATCATGACGCGCCACATCTTCCCTCAGGTACTCCCGTTGGTCATTGCCCAGGCGGTCCTAGACATCTCAGTGGCCATCCTGGCTGAGTCGACCCTGGCCTTCCTGGGGTTGGGAGATCCTACGTTGGTTAGCTGGGGCAACATGCTGAACTTCGCCTTCGAGCGAGGGATGAGTCGGCGAGCTTGGTGGTTCCTGCTGCCGCCCGGCTTTGCCATCGTCTTGGTAAGCTTATCTTTGGTCCTCATCGGAAACACGCTGGACGAGATTGTCAACCCGCGTCTGCGCACCCATCACCTGTTTGACCCCCGGAGGATGGTAGCGCCGATGCTCGCGGTCCGGCCGGCGCAAAAAGAGGAGGCGACGGAACCGACTTAGGACTATGTCCATCCTCGACGTACGCGACCTTTCTGTAGACTATCTCACCGAGGACGGCCTAGCCTTGCATGCCGTCGAGAACTTGAGTTTCCGCGTGGAGCGGGGTTGTTCGCTCGGGCTGGTCGGGGAGAGCGGCTGCGGCAAGACCACGGTGATGATGGGTCTTCTGCGCCTCCTACCGCAGGATGGACGTATTGTCAACGGCCAGGTGCTCTTTGACGGGCAGGACCTGTTGCAGCGCAGCGAGGCCGAGATGCGCAAGGTGCGCTGGCGCGAGATCTCGATGGTCTTCCAAGGGGCGATGAACGCCCTCAATCCGGTGCGCACTATCGAGAGCCAGATCGTCGAGGCGCTTCTGCTCCACCATACTGTCAACGACCGCCAGGCGGCCCGCCGGCGGGCAGGGGAACTACTCGAATTGGTGGGGATCCCGGCCGCGAGGGCTAGTCAGTATCCGCATCAGTACAGCGGAGGCATGCGCCAGCGGGCCGTCATCGCCATGGCGCTGGCCTGCAACCCACGCGTCCTCATCGCGGACGAGCCTACCACAGCGCTGGATGTGATGATCCAGGCGCAGATTCTGGAGTTGCTGGAGCGACTGCAAGCGGACCTCAACCTGGCCCTGGTTCTCGTCACCCACGATCTGGGCATGGTGGCCGAGATGTGCGCGGACGTTCTGGTCATGTACGGAGGCGTCGCTGCCGAATACGCCAGCAGCGACGTGATCTTCAATAACCCCCAGCACCCATACACCCAGCGCCTGCTGCAAGCTTTCCCCGACGTGGAGGAACCCGGCTCGACCTTGGCCTCCATTCCAGGCACCCCGCCCCGCTTGGATGATCTGCCGCCTGGCTGCCGATTTGAGCCACGCTGCCAGTGCGAGTGGCGTGAGGCGATCTGTGCTCACAGGCCGCCGCCTCTAGTCGAGATCGAACCTGGCCACCGCGTCGCCTGTCACTGGGCCGCGAGGATGGTTTGATGGACGACGAGGCCCTTCTTCGGGTGCGCGACCTCTGCAAGTACTTCCCCTTATCGCGTGGGGTAAGGTCCCTGGCAGCACGGAAGCCGCGCCCCTACGTTCGCGCTGTCGACGGCGTTAGCTTCACCGTGCAGCGCGGAGAGATCCTGGCCCTGGTAGGCGAGTCAGGATCGGGCAAGACTACGGTGGGGATGAACGTCCTGGGGCTGCAGCAACCGACGCGGGGACAGATCCTCCTGGACGGGTACGACGTGAGCGAGTGGGCCCTGGGACATGGACCCTCGCTGGAGGCGAAGGGCGGCGAGTTGGCCAGCCTGGGCCGACGCAGGCGGGTGATGCTGCTGCGGCAGCGGGCGCAGATGGTCTTTCAGGACCCTTATGAGTCTCTCAACCCCCGCCAGAAGGTGTTCAGTATCGTCTCCGAGCCACTGGAGGTGCACCGCCTGGCTCGCTCCCGGCAAGAGCTGGAGGAGAGGGTACAGGCGGCGCTGGAAGCGTGCGGCTTGGCGCCGGCGGATCACTTCTGGGGACGCTACCCGGATGAGCTTTCCGGTGGGCAGCGGCAACGAGTGGTGATCGCTGGGGCGCTGGTGCTGGAGCCTGCGCTGCTGGTGGCCGATGAACCCGTCTCCATGTTGGATGTCTCGATCCGTGCGGAGATCTTGAACCTGCTGCATGCCCTCCGGAAGGGGCGCGGCATCACGATTCTCTACGCCACCCACGACCTGGCCACAGCCGGCTTCTTCACTGACCGCATGGCGGTGATGTATCTCGGCAAGATTGTGGAGCTGGGACCCACTGCCCAGGTGCTCTCCAAGCCGCAACATCCCTATACGCGCGCACTCCTGTCGGTTGTGCCCGTTCCGAACCCGCGCCGCCGTCGGCAGCGGCAAATACTGAAGGGGGAAATCCCCAACCCCATCGACCTGCCTCCTGGTTGTCGTTTCCATCCTCGCTGCCCCAGCGCTGTCCCGGAATGTCGGGAGACCGACCCGCCACTGCGTCCAGGAGCCGCTGACCACGAGGTAGCTTGCATCCGTGCTTGACCTGGTCTTCGTTGGCGGCGTACTCATAGACGGCACGGGAGCGTCTCCTCGCCAGGCAGACGTCGGAGTGGTAGGCGAACGTGTCGTGGCATTGGGCCAGCTTCGACAGAGAGAGACACAGCAAGTCGTCGACGTCTCTGGGATGTATGTCACCCCGGGTTTCATAGACATCCACGCCCACTCCGACCTAACACTCCTGGTCGATCCGCGCGCGGCGTCCAAGGTCCGGCAGGGAGTCACTAGCGACATCTCTGGCCAATGTGGCGTCTCCGCTGCGCCTCTGGCTGGTCAAGCAAGAGACGAATTGCGCGTCTGGGCGGCCCGATATGGACTGGAGCCGAGCTGGAACTCGTTGGCTGACTATCTGGCGGCCATTGAGGGGCAAGGAGCCGCCCTCAACTTCGGCACGTTGGTGGGTCATGGCAACCTCCGTCAGGTGGTGATGGGCGGCGCTGACAGGCCGGCCCTCGTCCAGGAAACGCAGAAGATGGCCGAGATACTGGCCCAGAGCCTTGAGGAGGGTGCACTTGGTCTGAGCAGCGGTCTCTTCTATGCCCCCGGCTCCTATGCCGACGTTGCGGAGTTGTCAGCCCTCGCGCAGGTTGCGGCTGCCTACGGTGGGTGCTACGCCAGTCACATCCGCAACGAGGGGCCGCTTCTGGAGGCAGCTCTGCACGAAGCAATGGAAGTCGGTCGGCGCTCCGGCGCGCGAGTGCAGATCTCCCATCTGAAGTTGGCCAGCCGCGCTCACTGGGGAGAGGCGCAGCGAGTGCTGGCCCAACTGGATGCAGCCCGCGCTGAGGGGCTTGACCTGGGTTGGGACCAGTACCCGTATGCCGCAGCGGCCACTTCTCTGGATGCGGTCGTCCCGCCGCCCTTCCACGCCGGCGGGACGGCAGCGCTACTGCAGCGGTTG
>JBAVWD010000104.1:0-1805 GCA_049697655.1 Anaerolineae bacterium
GGGACCAGGTCTGCGACATCTACAGCAACGATGGCTACGGCCAGGACTGCCTGGCACAGACCACCGCTGCCATGGCTACCAACCATATCGAGGTGTCGTATTCGGATAGCTTCGAGCCTGCTGACACCGAGTTCCCGCAGATCGCCAGCGTGGTAGCCAGTGGTTGCGACGCCCTCGTGATCGGCGCCGTCCCGCCCGGGGCCGCCCTGGTCACAGTAGCTGCCCGTGAGGGAGCGCCGGAGCTGCCGGTAGTCTTGGGCCACGGCGTATGCAACGCCACCATGATCAGTGCGGCTGGCGAGGCGGCCGAGGGGACAGTCTTCCCCTGCGGGAAGCTGATGTACGCCGACCTGCTGCCCGATGACGACCCGCAGAAGGAGGTGCTGCTGAAGTACATCGAGGACTACACCGAGTTTACAGGTGGTGAGCCCATCAGCACCTTTGGTGGCCATGCCTATGATGGTCTGCTGTGGGTTGTCGAGGCCATGACGAGCCTGGAGGAAGGCCTGGACCTGACCGCGAGAAGGGCTGCCATTCGCGACTACATCGAGACCAACATCACGGATTGGCCAGGCACGGGTGGCGTATTCAACGTTTCGCCTGAGGACCACCTCGGCCTGACCTTCGAGGCCCTCGGTTTCGTCAAGGTTGAGAACGGCACCTGGGTGTACTTCCCACCCGAGGAGTGGTAGAAGCCACAGAATTGGTTGAGGCAATGGGGGGACCGGGGCTTCGGCCCTGGCCCCCCAACTTCGCTGAGGAGAATTGAGGGCAGACTATGCAGAGAATCCTCCGCACCAGATCAGCGAGGATAGGAGCCACAGTGGCTGCCATACTGTTGTTGGTAGCCATTGTTCTGTACCTTGGCCAGGCGAAGGGCTTCGGGGCAGTCCAGTACGTGCAGTTGATACTGGATGGTATTCGTGGCGGCAGCATCTACGCCCTTATCGCGCTCGGGTTCGTGGTGGTCTTCAATGTTACAGGCATCATCAATTTCGCCCAGGGCGGGTTCGTGATGTCGGGGGCCATGCTCGCGGTTGCCTTCAACAACCTCGATCTCCCCCTTCCTCCCGCGCTGAAACTGGCCCTGGCCGTGGTCTTTGGGGTAGTCGTCACCACGGTCATCGGCGCTCTGGTGGAGAGACTGACGATCTTTCCCGCGAGACACAGCCACACCCTGACCCTCATTATCATCACCGTGGGGGTCTACATTTTTATGCAGGGTATGGCGCTCCTTATCTGGGGCGCCAACGCCTACAACCTGCCTGCCTTCAGCTCCCTGGCCCTGGAGGATCAGATCCTGCGCTCCGGAGGCATCATGCTGAAGGCTCAGAGCCTCTGGATCTGGGCAACGTTGGCGGTTGTTCTGGTGGCGCTGTATTTCTTCTTCGAGCGCACCCTTCTGGGCAAGGCGCTGCGCGCCTGCGCGATCAATAGGCGTGCCGCTGAGTTGATGGGCATCAACCCCAGCCGCATGTCTCTGCTCTCCTTTGCTATGGCCGCAGCCCTCGGCGCCATCGGCGGCGTCGTCCTCTCTCCCGCCACCAGGCCGATATATGACATGGGTCTCAAGTTGGGGCTGAAGGGCTTCATCGCGGCCATCATGGGAGGAATGGTCAGCTCCCCCGGAGCGGTGGTCGGAGGGATCCTGCTGGGAGTACTGGAAAACGTGGCAGCGGGCGTCACCAGGGCGGGTTTCAAAGATATCTTCGCCTTTGTTGTCCTGATCCTGATCTTGCTCTTCCGGCCGCAGGGCATCATTGGCGGTGGCGAACGGGGCGTGGAGCAGTAGGTGGGAGGTAGCT
>JBAVWD010000105.1:0-4576 GCA_049697655.1 Anaerolineae bacterium
GGGTAGCACCGACGCCAGGTACGTCCGATGAGGACCCGCTCCTACGATCACCAGCCCGAGGATGGCTACGATGGAGATTGTGCCCGCCGCCGTCAGACCGAGAGCGTACCTTCTCCTCCAGAAGGCATAAGGTAGCAAGAGCACGGGGATGATCTTGATCATGGTGGCGACGCCGAGGGCCAAGCCTGCCAGTGCCTGGCGATCCCTGGCGCACAGCCAGTAGGTGACTGCCAACAGCAGCAGGATGACGATGTTCACCTGCCCCTTGTAGAGGGTGAACAGGGCGGGCGGGAAGAGGAAGGCCAGTATCCACAGCAAGGGGAGTATCCCGCTGTGACGGCCCAGATTCAGGGCTCGAGAGATGATGGCCAGACACAGTCCATATAGCGCCATGTTGAGAAAGAACCAAACTTGCGCCGCCTGCTGCATGGGTAGAGCTGTGAGGGGCACGAAGACGATGGCTAGCAGCGGGGGGTAGATGTAGTAGCTCTCGTTGAGGGGCAACCCGCGTGCCTGGACCTCTTCCGCTTGCTGCCGGACATCGTAGAAGTCCTTTCCCGAGCGAAGCATGTCGGCAGCGATGTAGTAGGCCTTGAAGTCTATGCCTCCCACTGTCCCCGTGCCACGTGCATGGTCCATCGAGTCGTTCAGCCCTCTGATGGCATAAAGGGGCAGCACCAGCACGACGAAGACTACCATTAGGCTCAGCGTCAGCAGATTCCGAGGGGTCATACGTCGCATCGTCTGCTCCCTGCTAGGCCACCCAGCCCCACATGGCGAACTGGCCGCTCAGATAAAGGAGCAGGGCAACGGAGGGATAGACGATGAGTCTCTGCACGCGCGGGTTTCTGCCCCACCGGCCCCATAGCATGAACGCTGGGAAGAGGACCAGGACGTAGCGAGACATGCTTACCAGCGGCTGCATCGTGGTCCTTCTCAGCATCAGTGCGCATACGGTGACCGCCATGTAGATCCCATACTCGCGCGGCAGTCCCCGAAATGAAAGGGCGGTCATAGCGAGGAAGAGACCAGCCATGCTCAGGTTGAGAACGTCGATGAAGCTGCCCTCTGGGGAGAGAATCCTCTGACAGGTAGCGATGATGTTGTCCCAGGGCCAGACGAACTGGGCATAGAGCTGGGTCTGGTAGGTACTCATCAGCGGTGCGGAGCCTACCACCAGGTACTGGTACGCCATGAAGAGGACAGCTCCCAGCGGTATGATGAGAGGCCCCAGCACGTCCGGCCTGAGTCGAGATGGATGCAAGCTTCTGTCCCGGAGGTACATGTATAGCAGCGGGACCACGAGCACGACCCCTTGCAGTCTGGTAAGCGAGGCGAGAAACCCCATGGTCCCCGCCAGCCACCAGCGCTTGTCGTGCGCGCTTAGAAAAGCAGCAAGAGTCAGAAGCAAGAAAAGAGACTCAGTGTAAGCGGCCAGGAAGAAGAACGCTGTGGGGAAGATAGCCAGGTAGAGGGTGCTCCGGCTGCCACCCGTTCCACCAAACTGGCGCTCGGTGAGTCTGTACAGGCAGAACAGAACCCCGACGAAGGCCAGGTTGGAGATAACCAGGGCCGCCAACAGGTAGTTGCTAGCAAAGAGTGTTCCCAGGAGCCTGATGAGCATCGGGTACAGGGGGAAGTAAACCGTGCTTCCGTCATGGGGGGCATATCCCTGAGCGGCGATGCGGAGGTACCACAACGTGTCGAAGCGCTGCCAGACACCCAAGAGCAGCTCGGCCACGCCTCCGCTAATCGGCTCGACGCCCTGATATGGTCGGAGCACGTCGTCGGGACTGGTGGGCGCCTGCGTGACCGCGAGCACCAGTGCGGCCCACAAGGAGAGGAGGACCCTCATCGCTACGAAGAAGAACACGGCATGTTTGAGGGCGGGATCGGACAGGACCTTCATTCCCCACGCTCTCAACCGGCATGGACTATCTGCTGTCGGTGCCATCGTCGTCCATTGCGGTCAGACTATAGCCCTGAGCGTCTCACGATACCCAAACCCACCTCACGAACATGCCTGCAAGAAGGATGAGCAGAGCAGTTGAGCAGTAGGTGATGATGCGGTGCACGTGTTTTTTCTCACCGAGTATGCCCATGGTCATGAACCCTGGAAACAGAACAAGTACGTGGCGGGGCAGATCAACTAGGGGCTGCACTGGATCAACGACCATGAAGAGCAGAAGAAGGGTGCTGGCTACGTAGAGCTGATACGAGGCAGGCATCCGTCTGAAGCCTGCTATGATCACGAACAGAAACGGGATACTAATTGCAGCATCCAGTACCTGCTTCGACGTGATCTCCCCGGACACTAGAAGCTGGAACAGATTGGCGAAGTCCTGCCAGGGAGGACCGACAACGAGGCGCCAGTGCTGGTAGACAAGGTCCGATGGTGGGAGGTAGCCCGCTATCTGCCTGAAGCAGAGGAACGCCGCGGCTGGGAGCACGGTCAGGGGCAACAGCAGCGCATGCCAGGTCAGGCGTCGAGACGTGAGCAGCGTTTGTGCGAGGTATTCGTATCCCAGAGGCAGAACCAGGAGGGCTCCAGTCATGCGAGTGCACGATGCGAGTGCGCCGGCCAGGAACGCTACAACCCAGTTTCCTTTCTGGGAAGCGTAGAACGCCAGGACCACGAGTAACAGCAGGAGGGCCTCAGGGTAGGGCACGAGGAAGAAGAAGGCTGTCGGGAAGATAGAGATGTATAGAGTCGTGCGCCGCGCCACTTGGGCACCAAAGCGTCCTTCAGTCAGCTTGTAGAGTCCAATCAGCGCTATCACAAAAGCCACATTGGAGATCAGCATCCCCGAAAGGAGGTAATCCTGGCGGAGGACGCCTCCGACCAACCCCATCAGAGCTGGGAACAGCGGGTAGAAAGCTGTGCTTTCGTCATCTGTGTAGCCTTGAGCGGAGATTCTCTGGTAGTGCAAGACGTCCCAACGCTGCCACACCTCAAGGAGGAGCTGCCCCGCACGGGTCGAGACCGGCTCGAGGCCCAGGGACATCACATATCTCTCGTGAGCACCTTCCGGGAGTGGCCGGAGTGTGATCAATACTATCGCCACCGCTGACAGGCATACGCGTACGGTGAGGAAGACGCCGAACGTCCAGCGCACGGCCTCATCATGGACTATACGAGCCAGCCAAGCTGTGATACGTCCCGCAGTGACTGTTACGCGACCGCGTTCCATCCAGTCCTGTTGGTTTGCCATCAAGTTTCCACGCGGTAGATAGTGACCTCTGAATTGCGGTAGGCGGGCAGGAGACACTCGCACGTGGAGGGCTCAAAGTCTCCCAATTGTCTTTCCCTCGGACCATGGAACACGTAGCGGATGCCGTACTCGCTGAGCAAGGTGTGCCTGAAACCGTCACTCGTGTCCGAGGTGAAGAAAAGGGCGGCGAGTTCCCGCTTGCGCTCGACTTCCACAGTCTCGATGAAATGTCCCACGAAGACCCTGTTGCCTGCACGGGCCGGGATGAGGCGACCTATCGCGTAGGAAGCCAGAACCGTATCAGTGCGTTCGGTGTTGCTGCCCAGCCAG
The DNA here is from genome assembly GCA_049697655.1 of Anaerolineae bacterium. Lineage (GTDB taxonomy): Bacteria > Chloroflexota > Anaerolineae > UBA7937 > B3-Chlor > JAUVXJ01. Next base: position 3,543 of record JBAVWD010000105.1, read on the forward strand.
TCCACGGCCTCTGTTTCTCCCAGCCCGTAGTATAGGGAGGGATCATGGTGGATGGCCGCGAGGCTGGATCCGAGAAGCAGGTATAGATTCGATGGCACAGTCATTGCCACGGCGGAGAAGAGGAGGAGGCGGCGCAGCCCAGGGGCCTGGTATTGTCGCCACGCGGCTAGCCTCTGGACCCAGGACATCCTCATCAGGGCCGGCAGGGCGTACTCGAATAGCCCGACGGTGGCTAGCACACACAGGGAGATGTGCAAGCCTTCAAGCATCCTGCGCTGCAAGGCGAAAGGCAGATAGGCCAGAAGCAAGGAGCTTCCCACCCAGGCAACCAGTAGCAAAGCCCTCTCGCCCCCGTGCCGGATGACGTGAACTATGCCCCCGATGGCCAACACCGCCACGAATCCATATCCTACCAAGAGATGGACAAAGGGCGGAGACGGAAGGATGTTCTGCGCCGACCAACTCTGGAATACAGGATCACTAATGAAGGCTTTGTAGTAATAGGCAAGGAGGGGCAGCGGAACAAGGGTCCAGATAACGAAGGCCAGGGCCTCGCGCGAGGGAGGCCTGTGTCTGCGAGGGAAGAGCAGAGCCCAGTACACCCCCAGTATGCCATCGACGAGCAGCGCAGCGAAGGGCTGGATGACGACGAGCCCCAGCAGAGCCAGGCTGCCAGCGAGTAGAGGCCAGACTCGCGAGGTCTCCAGATACTTGAGGGCCAGCAGGAAGAAGAGGAGAAGCAGGGTCATGGCAGCGGTCAGGTGCGGAAAGGTGAGAATGGCAAAGAAGGTGTAGGCATCCATGAGCCAGAAGTCTATGGGCGACAGACCGGCCAGGGTGGCGGAGCCTGTCAGCAAGACCAGCCAGCCAAGGCCGGACGAGAAACAGATCAGCAGGTATGCGACGAGCCTTCCCTCTCTGCCCTTGAGGAAAAGTGATAGGAAGGCATAGGATGTGACCAGCAGCGCCAGACCGCAGATTAGGCGTGCGAGTTGGTAGGTCTGGATGAGGGATAGGTGCAGCAAGGCTGAGAG
>JBAVWD010000106.1:0-6565 GCA_049697655.1 Anaerolineae bacterium
CCCATGGCGGCGGGCGAGCTGGCGGCGTCCTACTTGCGAGGAGGCGTGCCCAGCCTGCGAGAGGCCGAGGTAATGGACATCGACGAGGATGCCTTTCGACGTGATGTCCTGTCAGCCAGGCTGTACGGCTACCTGAAGATCCCTTTTCGAAGGGCTTTGGTGCAGGGCGCCAAGTCGGCCAGCGGCCCTGGCGAGGAGGCCGCCCAGCGAGCGATAGCGATGGCGATCGTAGAGCTGATGGAGGATGATTGTGTTTACATCCTGGGGCCGGGAACCACGACCAGGGCTATCGCCCGGCAGATAGGGCTGGAGAAGACCTTACTTGGCGTGGATGTGCTCAAGGACAGGGAGATGATGGCGCGCGATGTGGGCGACACCGAGCTGCTTCGGCTTGTCAAGAGAGCCAGAGCCAAGATAATCGTCACCCCCATAGGGGGTCAAGGCTACATCTTCGGCAGGGGAAACCAACAGATCAGTCCCGAAGTCATCGCCGAAGTGGGCAGGGACAACATCATCGTGATCAGCACCCAGGAGAAGATCGACTCTCTGGCTGGGCAGCCCCTACGCGTGGACACGGGCGGCCGTGCGCTCGATGAGGAACTTAGTGGCTACCTGCGGGTGGTGACAGGATATGGCCAGGAAGTAGTCTACCGGGTTTCCGCGTAGCCTGAGCGCTGGGATCGGGCGGTTGTGAACAGACCGTGGAGATGAGGTCCAGCGGACTCGCCTTTGGCAGGTCTGTTCTGGGTGCGAGTGAAGAGCGAGCACGGGAGGACTCATCGCCATGGCGTGGGGATACTCCTCTGAGCGATGATGAACCGCTTCCCGCCGCTCCCAGTGGAGTGGCAATGGAGAGACATACGTTTGCGGGAGAACTCCATCGGGCAGGTGCCTGCCCACCATCTTGGACAAGAACCCTAGGCTAGGAGCGCAAGTTCTGTGCCTGGTCCGTTTGCGCACGGCGGAATATGAACGAAGTCCTTAAACTCACCCCTTTTGTCAGGCCGTATTGGAGGCGCGCCCTCGGCGCCTTGGTCTTGCTGATCTCACTGGTGTTCATGGACCTTTCCATCCCCCGATTGATTCGACGAATCATCGACCAGGGAATCGAACAGCAAGACCAGCAAGTTGTCATCCAGACCGCGCTGTTGATGCTTGGGATCTCGGCACTGAGCACTCTTGTCGCAGTTGGCAACAACATCCTATCTGTGCAGGTTGGAGAGAGCGTGGCCCGGGATCTGCGGGATGCGCTTTTCCTCAGGATCCAGAGCTTCTCGTTTGGAAACCTCGACCGGCTGAAAACCGGGCAATTGATGGTCCGTCTGACCAGCGATGCGACTGCATTCCAGCGACTAACGCAGATATCTCTGCGCATCGGCACGCGCGCGCCGCTCTTGATGATCGGCAGCTTGATCCTGATGATCAATACCAGCAGGAGCCTGGCGCTGACCATGGTGCCTCTCCTGCTCATCACTTCCGCGATCATCGTCTTCTTTGTCCTCAGAATGGAGCCTCTCTTTCGGTCGGCCCAGCAAAAGCTGGACAAGCTCAATACCGTTTTGCAGGAAAACGTCGCTGCGGCGTCGCTGGTCAAAGCCTTTGTGCGAGCCGATTTCGAGGGCGAACGATTTGAGGAAGCGAACGAGGCATTTACCGACTACTCGATCAGGGTGCTGGAGTTCATGTCCAGTATGTCGCCAGTGCTGACGGTCTGTGTGAACATCGGCATGGTCATCGTCATCTGGGCAGGAGGAGTGCAGGCCATTCGAGGAGAACTGTCCATCGGGCAGATTGTGGCCTTCACCAACTACTTGCTGACGACCATGACCCCGCTCACCATGATGACCATGCTGTCGAACGTCTGGGCAGGGGGAATCGCCTCGGCGAAGCGCGTCAACGAAGTGCTGGAGACTGTCCCAGAGGTCCAGGACATGCCCGGCGCGCGGGTCTTGCCCGAAGCGTCACCAGGCCGGGTGATCCTTGAGGATGTTTCCTTCCACTACAACGGCCTGGGCAATGAAGCGGTTCTGGATGGGGTCAGCCTGGTCGCTGAGCCGGGGCAGACGGTCGCCATTCTGGGCGCAACCGGTGCGGGAAAATCAACGCTGATCAACCTGGTGCCGCGTTTCTACGATGTCACAGCAGGACAGATATTGATCGACGGGATTGACATCCGCCAGATTCAGCAGGACTCTCTGCTCGCCCGAATCGGGGTCGTGCCCCAGGAGACGATTCTATTCTCCGGGACCGTGCGTGAGAACATCAGGTATGGCTCGCCGGGTGCCAGTGACGAAGAAGTGGTCGCTGCGGCCAAAGCAGCTCAGGCCCACGACTTCATCCTTGATCTGTCGCAGGGATATGATACTCACGTCGAGGAGCGCGGCGCTAACCTTTCCGGCGGTCAGAAACAACGCATCGCCATCGCCCGCGCGCTGCTCATTCATCCAAAGATTCTGATTCTCGACGACAGTACCAGCGCGGTAGACGTGGAGACCGAGACGAAGATCCAGGATGCTCTGGAAGCGCAAACGCCGAGGCGTACCAGCCTGGTGGTCGCGCAACGCATCAGCACGGTCTTGAGGGCCGACAAGATCATCGTGATCGACAAGGGGCGAGTTGTGGCCGAGGGGACTCATCAGGAGTTGTTGCGGTCCAGTCCCATCTACCAGGAGATTTACGAATCTCAGCTGGGAGACGGGTATCAGCAGCAAGAAGCAGGGGCCAGCAACACACGAAGGGTGAAAGAATGAGCAGCGTGTCTACCGGCCGAGTAGGTGGCGACGTTCGGACCGTAATGCAGCCCAGGAGACCGAGTAGCCCCGGCACAATCGAAAAAGCTCGGTACCCGCGCCACGCGTTGATTCGCCTGTTGGCGTACCTCGGCTCTTTCAAAGGGGTTCTGCTACTGGTGTTTGGTCTGGTGGTGGCTTATACCGTCCTGGGGCTGATCGGACCCTATCTAATGGGAGTGGCCATCGACCGGTTCATCGCGACCAAACATCTCGCCGGGTTGACGCAGGTTGCCATCTGGATGCTGGTGATCTACCTGTTGAACAACCTGTTCCAGGCCATCGCCGGTTGGATGATGGCCTCCGTGTCCCAGAGAACTCTGAAGCAGCTGCGCCGTGATCTGTTCATGCACTTGCAGACCCTGCCGCTGAGCTTCTTTGACCGGAACCCGGTGGGCGAATTGATGAACCGCCTCACCAATGACATCGATGCTATCAACCAGACTGTATCGCAAAACGTCACATCCCTGTTGGCCGGGGTTCTCTCCATGTTAGGGATCCTGATCGCGATGTTCGTCCTCAACGTCTGGCTGGCGCTGGCCTCCGTGCTGGTGGTTCCCATCATGTTCTGGTTCACGGAATTCGTCGCCCGTTACACGCGCACAGGGTTCCGGCGGTTGCAGAAATGCCTGGGAGAACTCAACGCCGTGATGGAGGAGTCCATCAGCGGTGAGAAGGTGGTCAAGGCCTTCCGCCGCAACGAGTCCGTGATTGACACCTTCCGCCAGCACAACCAGGAGGTCTACCGTGCAGGCGTGTATGCCAACAGCTACGCCCTTCTGATGATGCCACTGACGGGCGTACTGGGGAACTTCTTTGTGATCGTGCTGGCTGGTCTGGGGGGCTGGCTGGCCCTGCGGGGACTGGTGACCGTGGGGATCATTGCCACGTTTATCAGTTACGGGCAGAATTTCGCCCAGCCCCTTCGCCAGTTAGGCAACATGTATAACTCGATCCAGGCCGCGCTAGCCGGGGCGGAGCGGGTATTTGAGATCATCGATACCCCTTCTGAAGTGGACGATGCGCCTGATGCCGTCCCGCTGGAGTCGATGAAGGGTCGAGTGCGCTTTGAACACGTCAGTTTCGGATACCGGCCTGGCATTCCCATCATCAAAGACATGACACTGGAGGCCAAAGCCGGAGAGACCGTCGCCTTGGTCGGGCCGACGGGAGCGGGAAAGACGACCATCATCAACCTGCTGACCCGCTTCTATGAGGTCGATGGGGGGAAAATCACCATTGATGGTACGGACATTGGCGACATGGGGAAAGCATACTTGCGCCGCCAGCTTGGGCTGGTGCTGCAAGATACCTTCTTGTTTTCCGACACCGTGATGGAGAACATCCGTTACGGGCGGCTGGAGGCCACGGATGAAGAGTGCATCCAGGCGGCAAAGTTGGCGGAGGCAGACTATTTCATCCGCCAATTGCCGCAGGGGTACCAAACGAGCCTCTCGGAACGCGCCAGCAACCTTAGCCAGGGACAGCGCCAACTCCTGGCCATTGCCCGCGCCATTCTTGCCAATCCGGACATCCTGATTTTGGATGAAGCGACCAGCAGCGTTGATACCCGCACCGAGGCCCGCATCCAGAAGGCTTTGTTGCGTCTCATGGAAGGGCGGACCAGCTTTGTGATCGCGCACCGCCTGAGCACCATCCGTGATGCCGACCAAGTGTTGGTAATCAACGATGGGGAGATCGTCGAAAAGGGAACGCACCAGCAGTTGCTGGACCAGCGAGGCTTCTACCAGCATTTGTACATTAGCCAGTTCAAAGGGCAACCGATATAGAGCCAGAAAGCATCATCGCCTCCAGTTGGCTGTTGGGCGGATGGACAACGGTGCGGGCTGACGGCTTCCCGCTGGCCGGCTGGCACACTTCGATGTGTTTAGCAACCGGCTTACGGAGGTAGACAACCTCTCTTCGGCCTGCCGCCGGTGATTGGAGATTGGACGAGATACGCAGCGGCCACGTCAGGATAGCAGCCGGGTACGACGAGCAGATCGCCTGTGGCTTATCCTGCCTGGCGAGCCCCCGACTGGCCGACGACGAAGAGGAGCAGAGCACTCTCACGATGGTCAGCGATTGCCATCGACTGGTATCGAAGAGGTGGGAGCAATGAGAGAAGTCTCAACAGTGTGTGCTCGGGACTGCTATGATACGTGCGCGCTGATGGTCACACTTGAGGAGTCGGGCCAGATCCGAGGGATCAAGGGCGATCCGAGGAACCCCTTCACCCAGGGCTTCACCTGTGCTCGCGGTGGGAGGGACCACCACAGGCTCCACAAGAACAGGGTCGGTGCCCCTTTCGTGCGCCGTGGCGACAGTCTCGAGCGGACGGACTGGGAGACGGCCCTGAGCGTGGTCTCCGAGAGGCTCCAGCAGACGTTGGACCAGCACGGCGCAGAGTCCGTGCTGTTTCTGGACTATGATGGGAATACCGGGCTGCTCAGCGGAGCCTTCCCCAGCAGGCTGTGGAACGCCCTGGGGGCCACGCAGACGGACTGGGGCCTGTGCACCGCGTCCGGCCGCGCAGGACTGGGGCTGCACTATGGCGACAGCTATGGCATAGACCCTATGGAGCTCCCCTCCAGGAAGCTTATCGTGTTCTGGGGGTTCAACGCCGCCGTCAGCTCGCCTCACCTGTGGGCTCTGGCCCGGAAGGCCCGCAGGGCTCAAGGGGCTCAGATCGTGGCCGTAGATCCCAGAGAGAGCGAGACCGCGGGTGATGCCGATGTGTGGATACAGCCGTGGCCGGGAAGCGACGTCGCCCTGGCCTACGGGCTGATGAACTACCTGATCGAAAACGAGTACGTGGACCTGGATTTCGTGGGGGAATGCACGCAGGGTTTCGAGCAGTTGAAGGAGGAGGCAGCCAGGTGGGGCCCAGAGCGCGTGGCGAAGATCGCCGGGGTGGAGTGGGACCGTATCGAACAGTTGGGACAGTCCTACGGCAGGCTCAGACCCAGCGCCACGATGATCGGCATCGGGCTACAGAAAAACGACCAGGGCGCCGATCAGGTGCGAGCCGTGTCCTTCCTGCCGGCGCTGCTGGGCTTACACCGGGGCTTCTTCTACAGCAACGCCCGCAGCTACTCCATCGACCAGGGGCGTATCTCCGGCCGGTCGTTGACCGAGAAGCCCGCGCAGACGGTGAAGCAGGTTGCCGTGGCCGACTTCGTGAACCGAGGCGCGTTCAAGGTGATCTACGTGAGCAACATGAACCCGGCGCTGACGCTACCCAATCAGCGGGCGTTCCGAGAGGGACTGGCAACGGGAGGCGTGTTCATGGTGGTCCACGACTCTCATTGGACCAGGACGGCCCAGTTGGCAGACGTCGTCCTTCCCGCGCCGACCTATCTGGAGAAGGAGGATCTGGTCCTTCCCTGGAGCCACAACTATGTCCGATACTCCCCTCAGGTCGTGCCCCCCGTCTCCGACAGCCGGAGCGAGATCTGGGTGATGAGGGAAATGGCCAAGCGGCTGAAGCTGACGGAGGAATGGCTCTTCGAGGACCCATGGGCGGCGGTGGAGGGGGCGTTGGCGGAAACCTTCGAGGAAGGGAGTCTCCAGTCCTTGAGATCGGGCGCGACGCTCAAACTCAAGAGGAAGCCCCTGGACAGCTATCCCACGCCATCCGGCAAGATCGAGTTCTGCTCTTCGCAGGCCGTGAAAAGGGGAATGAGTGCTCTGCCAATACAGGCCCCCTTGCGCACCCCGCGGGGTGACTTCGTGCTGCTGACCAGCGCCACCCCCAGATACACCAGTACGCAGTT
>JBAVWD010000107.1:0-10667 GCA_049697655.1 Anaerolineae bacterium
GTGGTTGCCCTGTCGTCCATCAGCATGCCCGTCTTCTGGCTGGGGATGATTCTTCAGCTTGTCCTGGCCATGACCCTCCACCTGCTGCCGATCAGTGGTCGCTTTGATCCTCGCACCCCTTTCCCCCCGCAGGTCACCGGCATGCTGCTGGTGGATAGCCTGCTGGCAGCCGACTTAGTTGGCTTCCGCATAGCCTTGAAGCACATCGCACTGCCGGCATTCTGCCAAGCATTGATCGGCATTGCCCTGATCACACGCCTGCTGAGGGCAGATATCCTTGAGGTAATGCAAAGGGACTTCGTGATCATGGCTCGGGCCAGTGGTCTCCCAGAGCGCGTCATCCTCTTCAAGTATGTTCTCAAGAATGCCCTTATCGCTACTGTGGCCATGTTGGGCTTCCTCTTCGGCTGGCAACTGGGAGGCTCTGTGATGATAGAGACGGTGTTCGACTGGCCCGGCATTGGTCTCTACGCCGTCAAGTCCGCCATGACGCTGGACTTCCAGCCCATCATGGGCATCACGCTCTTTGTGGGCTTGCTGTTCACTATCGTCAACCTGTTGGTCGATCTCTCGTATGGAATCATCGATCCACGCATACGCTACGGGTAGCGATCGGCCCGGGGAGTAGGTCTTGGCTACGAGTGTGTCGGTTGAGACTCAGGGCCGGTGGGCTCGCTGGCGAGCCGAGCACCAAGGCCTGCTAGATGAAACCAGCCGCGGTCTGTACCGGTTCCGACGGAGCCGCCTTTCCATCGTTGGCGTGGCCATCACCATCTTCCTGCTGTTCGTTGCCTTCACCGGGCGGTACTGGGTACCCTATCCTGACGATGCAGGTTTTACCACACACGTCGAGAAACGTCTGACAGGGCCCACACGCGAGAACCTCTTTGGCACGGACGAATACGGACGCGACGTCTTCACCCGCACCGTCTGGGCCACGCAAACTTCTTTGATAGCGGGAACGGTGATCGTCCTCGTTGGGGGCCTCATCGGCGTGGTGGCGGGTGGTATCGCCGGATACTTCGGCGGCGTGGTCAACGAAGTCATCATGCGCGTCACCGACATCATGCTCACCATGCCAGGCATCTTCCTCGCCCTGGCCATCACCGCTGCCCTCGGCCCCAGCATCCTCCATGCCATGATGGCCCTGTCCATCATGTGGTGGCCCGGCTATTGCCGCCTGGTGCAGGCACAGGTGCTCTCCATCCGCGAGGAGGACTACGTCGAAGCAGCCCGCTGCGTGGGCGCCACCCGGCCTCGTATCATCTTCAGCCACATCCTGCCTAACTGCCTATCGGCCATCCTGGTCAAGGCTTCCATGGACTTCGGTTTCGCGGTCCTCAACCTGGCCGCCCTGGGCTTCATCGGCGTGGGAGCTCAGCCTCCGATCCCGGAGTGGGGAGCCATGATCTCCAAAGGTCGAGAGTTCCTGCCCTACGGCTGGTGGTACTCCACCTTTCCTGGTATCGCCATGTTCCTGACGGTCTTCTGATTCAACATCCTGGGCGATGGTATCAGGGACCTTCTCGACCCCAGGGCACGCAGGTAGTGCCGAGGACTGAGCTACATGAGCAATGACCTGCTGGTGGAGATCAAGGACCTGCGGCTCAACTTCCGGACCTTCGACGGCGTATCCAAGGTCCTCAACGGCGTCAACCTCAAGATGCGGCGCGGCGACATCCTGGGGCTGGTGGGCGAGACCGGCTGCGGCAAGACCATGACCGCCCTCAGTATTGCCCGTCTGGTGCCGTGCCCACCAGGAGAGATCGTGGGTGGAGAGGTGCTCTTCGACGGGGAGAACGTCTTAGAGAAGACCGGCGAAGAGATGCGGCTATTGCGAGCCCAGAAACTGGCCATGATCTTCCAAGACCCCACCACCAGCCTGAACCCGGTGTTCTCCATTGGCGACCAGATGATAGATATCATTGGCTCCAGGCAGGACACGTCAAAGGCATCCAGGCTGGGCATGCTGGGCGCTCTGGGGGACCTCCTGCCGGATGTCCGGCAACTGCGCCGCTGGGCCAGGGAGAGGGCGCTGGAGATGCTGGGGAGGGTGGGCATTGCCGACGCCTCCCAGAGGATGTCCGACTACCCCCATCAGTTCAGCGGAGGCATGAGACAGCGAGTGCTCATCGCCGCAGCCCTCTCGGGAACGCCCACCTTGCTCATCGCCGACGAGCCCACCACCGCGCTTGACGTCTCCATACAGGCCCAGATCCTGCGACTCATCCAGGAGTTGGTGGAGGAGTTGAACCTCTCGGTGCTGCTCATCACCCACAACCTGGGCGTGGTGGCCAAGATGTGCCAGAAGGTGGCGGTGATGTACGCTGGGGTGGTGGTGGAGTACGGCAGCGCTCTAGACATCTTCAAGAGCCCGAAGCACCCTTACACCGCCGGTCTAATGAGAGCTATTCCCACCTACGGAACGAAGAAGGGAGAGATCCAGGGCATCCCAGGGTCGGTTCCCAATCTACTGGACCCGCCCCTGGGCTGCAGGTTCCACCCCCGCTGCGAACACGCCATGCCGCGCTGCACTGAGGAGCCGCCACCGCCGCCCGTAGAGATGACCGCCGATCACGTAGTCAGTTGCTTCCTATATGTCTAGACCGGGGCTGCCATGAACGAGGCCTTGCTGCAAGTAAAGGGATTGAAGAAGTACTTCCCCGTGAAGGGAGGCCTCTTCCAGCGAGGCGTGGGACACATCAAGGCCGTGGACGGCGTTGACCTGACCATCCAGCAAGGGCAATCCTTCGGCCTTGTCGGCGAATCTGGTTCTGGCAAGACTACCGTGGGCAAGACCATACTGCGCCTCATCGAGCCCACGGAGGGCGAGATCCTCTTCCAGGGCCAGGACCTCTGCCAGCTCTCTGAGTCCCAGATGCGGGAGCGGCGCTCCCAGATGCAGATGATCTTCCAGGATCCCTACTCCTCCCTGAACCCCAGGATGACCGTCAAGAGAATAGTTGGGGAACCCCTGGTGGTTCACAAGTGGGCCAAGGGGCGCGCTCTGGACGAGAGGGTGCGCGAGTTGATCGGCCTCGTGGGACTGATGGAGGATCACCTCTACCGCTACCCTCACGAGTTCAGCGGCGGCCAACGGCAGAGGATCGGCATCGCCCGCGCCGTAGCTCTCGAGCCCAAGATGCTGGTATTAGACGAGCCGACCTCCGCCCTGGATGTCTCCGTGCAGGCCCAGGTGCTCGACCTGCTCCTGGAGCTACAGGGACGTCTCAATCTCACCTATCTATTCATCTCCCACGATCTAGCGGTCATCCGCTACGTCTGCGACCGCGTGGCCTTGATGTACCAGGGCAGAATCCTGGAGTTGGGCTCTGTGGAAGACATCTTCCTCGAGCCCATGCATCCCTACACTCAGGCCCTGCTCTCGGCGATGCCGGTGGCAGACCCTGAGTATCAGCCCGAGGAGATCATCTTGGAGGGAGAGATATCGACTCTCGCCGGCGCAGAAGGCACCTGTCGCTTTGCACCACGTTGCCCGGCAAAGAGCGGCGAGCGCTGCGTACAGGCGGAACCGATTCTGAAGGAACTCAAGGACGGGCACCTGGTGGCCTGTCATCTATATGACTGAACTCTGGCGTAGGCAGGGTGTCAACGGACAAGGAGGTTACCTCTAGATGGACGTCATGGAAGTCATCAAAAGCAGAAGAAGTATCAGGCAGTTCACTGACAAGCCTATAGAGAAAGAGAAGCTGGAGAGGCTCCTGGAAGCGGCGAGGTGGGCTCCCTCGGGGGGCAACCTGCAGCGATGGAGATTCGTGGTCGTCACGTCACCATCGCAGCGGGAACTGGTCAGGAAGTTCGCCCCTGGTATCTTCGCCATGCCTGCCGCCTTCATCGTCATCTGTGCGGAGCTGGAGCCGGATGCCAATGATTGGAAGCAGAAGTTGCACCTGGCCGACTGTTCCATAGCGTCGCAGAACATCATGTTGGCCGCCCACGAGATGGGTATCGGCACCTGCGTCGCCCTATCGTATGCCAAGTCCGCCATCAGCGAGATCCTGGAGTTGCCTGAGAATGTCGAGCCTATGCTGGTCGTCACCCTGGGCTATCCGGCGGAGGCTCCCGAGCCACCTCCGAGGTTCGAGTTGTCCAAGATGGCCTTCGAAGAGCGATATGGACAGGAGTGGAAATCATGAGCCAGCGTATGCTAGTGTCCGAAGAGGGGCTGTATGAAGTCCTTGCCTTTCTGTTCTCTAGCGCCCACATCCTGGTCAATGAACCACACCTCTACGGCACCTTTCGCCTCATCGACGGTGCCAGCAGGCTCATGGGGTTCGCCCTCGAAAGCGGGCAGTTGGAAGACGACCAGTTCTTGCGTGAGCTGAAGAACGATGTAGATGCGAACAAATTCCTGCTGATGACCGATGAGAAGACCTATTTCGAGCTTCTGGAGCGCGCGACCCGTGCCATGGCCAGGGAGATGAAGAAGAGGGCCAGCGCGGAGACGACTGGCTCCTGATCCCTCGCGCCCGGCACCATTGATCGGACGCACCGATGAAGAGGAAGGAGACAAGGTCATGAGGATTGGCGTTGACGTAGGGGGCACCAATACCGATGCAGTGTTGATGGATGGGAACAGAGTCGTTGGCTGGCATAAGACGCCCACGACGCCGGATGTGACCAGTGGCATCACTTCCGCCATGAAGACTGTGCTCCAAGAGACAAAGGTGCCGGCGACCCAGATCAAGGCGGTAATGATCGGCACCACCCACTTCACCAACGCCGTCGTGGAGCGTAAACGGCTGATGCAGACAGCCGCTGTCAGGCTGGGGCTTCCGGCCACGGAGTCCCTTCCGCCGATGGTTGATTGGCCGCCCGATCTGCGAGACACCATCGGCAACCACAAGTACCTCGTGCACGGTGGTCACGAATTCGATGGAAGAGAGATCTCGCCGCTGGACGAAAGCGAACTCCGAGACGTGGCCAAGGACATCAAGTCCAAGGGCATCCGGGCGGTAGCGATCTCTGCGGTTTTCTCCCCTGTCAATAGCAGTTTCGAGGAGCGAGCGGCCGAGATTATCCAGAACGAGATACCGGACGCTTCGCTCAGTCTCTCCCACGAGATAGGCCGCATGGGTCTGCTGGAGCGGGAGAACGCCGCCATCCTCAACGCCTGCCTGGGGGACCTGGCCAAGACCATCGTGGAGTCTTTCAGGAAGGCGCTCAAAGACATGAAGATAGATGCGCCTTTCTATCTCAGCCAGAACGACGGTACCTTGATGGGCGCTGACTTCGCCGAGAAGTATCCGGTGCTCACGTTCGCCTCAGGGCCCACGAACAGCATGAGGGGAGCAGCTTTCCTGTCGGGCGCGAAGGACGCCATGGTTGTGGATCTGGGAGGTACAACGTCGGACGTGGGCATGCTGCTGCGCGGCTTCCCTCGCGAGGCGTCTGTCGCGGTCGAGATCAGTGGCGTGCGCACCAATTTCAGGATGCCCGACGTATACTCCTTCGGACTGGGCGGAGGCAGCATCGTTTCCCAAGAACCGGTGAAGATCGGCCCCCAAAGCGTCGGCTACGAGCTCACCACCAGGGGTCTGGTGTTTGGTGGGTCAGTGCTTACGGCTACAGACCTCGCTGTCGCTGGCGGTCTGGCCGATATTGGCGATTCTGCCGCTGTCAAGCATCTAGATCCCGCCTTCGTCCGGGCAGCACTGGATGAAATTCAGACCATGGTTGAGACCGCTGTCGACAGGATGAAGACCAGCGCGGAGCCAGTACCACTGATACTGGTGGGCGGTGGGACCATCTTAGTGTCCAGGCAGATCAAGGGAGCCTCGGAGATGGTCAGGCCCGAGCATTTCCCGGTGGCTAACGCTATAGGCGCCGCCATCGCTCAGGTTGGAGGCGAGACTGATCGGGTTTTCGCTCTGGCGGAACTGGGACGGGAGGAGGCTCTGCGGCAGGCCAGGCAGGAGGCCACGGACAAGGCCGTAGCTGCTGGGGCCAAGGAGGAGACGATCACGATTGTCGATGTGGAGGAAGTCCCCCTGGCGTATCTGCCCAGCAACGCCGTCAGGATCCGCGTCAAGGCAGTTGGCGACCTGGCCCCGTGACGAGACAGTTGACAGAAAGGACCAATCGAAATGAGATTGCTACACCCTGAGAACGTCGAGGACATCGCGCTCGGAGCAGCCGTTCTCGGCACTGGCGGAGGCGGAGATCCCTACATCGGCAAGCTGATGGGGATATCGGCCATAAGTGAGTTTGGCCCCGTGACCCTGCTCTCTCTGGATGAGATGGACGACGATGCCTTGATCGTGCCCACCGCGATGATGGGCGCACCCACAGTCATGCTGGAGAAGCTTCCCAAGGGTGACGAGATCATCAAGGCCTTCCATGCGCTGGAGAGCTACCTGGGAAAGAAGATCACCGCCACCATGTCCGCCGAGGCTGGAGGATTGAACTCCGTCACGCCCCTCACCGTCGCCGCGCGCTTGCGAATCCCGATGGTGGATTGCGATGGCATGGGGCGCGCTTTTCCCGAGTTGCAGATGGTAACCGCCACTCTGTACGGCGTGTCCTCCACCCCTTTCGCCATTGGAGACGAAAAGGGCAACAGCGCCATCCTCAACACCATCAACAACCGCTGGACAGAGACCTTCTCCAGGAGCATAACCGTAGACATGGGTTGCGCCGCTATGATCGCCTGCTACGCGACGACGGGGAAGGATCTCAAGCAGTGGGCGGTGCCTGGTACGATTTCCATCGTGGAGAACATCGGACGCACGATCAGAGAGGCTCGCAGAGCCAAGGCCAACGTTGTCGAGGCCGTGAAGGGGGCGGTGGGTGGCTTTGAAATCTTCCAGGGCAAGATCGTAGACGTGCGACGACGCACCGAGAAAGGGTTCGCCAGGGGCGAGGCCGTGATCGAAGGCGTTGATGAATATGGTTCTCAGAAGCTGGAACTCCACTTCCAGAATGAGAACCTGGTGGCCAAGGTGGACGGCGAGATCATGGTCTCCGTGCCCGATCTGATCACGGTCCTGGATACCGAGACCGGCGAGCCCATAACCACAGAGTCCCTACGCTACGGCTTCCGGGTCACGGTCTTGGGGATACCCTGCAACGAGAAATGGCGCACACCGGAGGGGCTTGAGCTCGTCGGCCCTCGCTACTTCGGCTACGACATAGACTGGGTGCCCGTCGAGGAGACGTACGGATAGTAGCGGCTCGCTCCTGTGGCCATCCGAGCCTGCCTTCAAGCGGAGGAGGAGAGCAATGAAGATCAGAGCCGTGACTCCGATCATCACCGAGGCCTTCGGCCCCATGATCGTCGAGGAGTTTGAGCGTGTCGCCCGGCCGGACACGGAGATAAGTAACGTCTTCCTGGATGCCGGGCCGGCTTCCGTAGAGTCGTTCTACGACGAAGTGATAGCGGCACCGGACGTGGTGGCCAAGGTCCGCGAGGCCGAGAAAGACGGCATGGATGCTGTGATCATTAACTGCTTCGGCGATCCCGGATTGGATGCCGCTCGCGAAGTGGTTTCCATCCCCGTCATCGGACCCTGTGAAGCATCGATGCACGTGGCAGCCATGCTGGGCCACAGATTCTCCGTGATCACAGTGCTGGAGCGCCTCATCCCCGAGTTGGACCTCCACGCTCAGAAGTATGGGGTCGGCTGGAAACTGGCCTCCGCCAGATCTGTGGATTTGCCGGTGCTGGACCTGGAAAAGGGGCGCGAGCAGTTCGTGGATCGTATGGTGGAGAGGGCGGCGGAGGCCATTGAGCAAGACGGCGCTCACGTCATCGTGTTAGGCTGCACCGGCCTGGCCGGCCTCGCCGAGCAGGTGAAAACCGGCCTGCTAAGGCGTGGTTACGATGTCCCTGTCATTGATCCGGCGGCCACCGCTCTGAAGGTGGCTGAGGCTCTCGTTGATGCCAAGCTCACGCACAGCAAGCGGACCTATCCCCAACCGCCGGAGAAGGAGGTGGTGGGGTATCCGTAGCACTGGCCCTTCGAACTCGCTACCAGTCCGGTGAATTGCGCCGCCCTGCGAGGCGCCAACATCGCCTACCTTTGTACGCGGCCTGACCCCTCCCCGCGCATCAGGCTTTCCACCTCAGCTACACTGACGCGATTGTAGTCTCCCACAGTTGAGTGCTTGAGACACGACGCCGCGACGGCGAAATCGAGCGCTCCCGCGTCGCCCATGCCCTGCGAGAGCCCATAGATCAAGCCGGCCGCGAACGCGTCCCCAGACCCCACACGATCTACAATGTGGGTGATCTCATACCTGCGGCTCACCATAAACTCCTCGCCGCTGTGAAGACACCCAGACCAGCTATTGTGGCTGGCACTGTGGCTCTCTCGCAAGGTGATGGCCTGTTTCTTCAGATTCGGGAATGCCTGAAGCACCTTCTGACAAAGAGCCCGGTACCTCTCGACATCCAGCCTCCCATCCTCTACGTCACTCTCCCAATCGGCACCGGACTCCACAACGATTCCGAGCGATTTCTGGCAGTCCTCCTCGTTGGCGATTCCGATGTCGACCAAGCGAACGATCTCTGGCATGACCTCCGTCGATGACTTGCCGTACTTCCACAGCTTGCCGCGGTAGTTGTAGTCACACGATACGGTAAGTCCCCTCTCCCTGGCCTTCCGCACCGCTTCTAGCGAGAGGTCAGCCGCGCTCTCACTGATGGCGGGAGTAATGCCGGTAATGTGAAACCAGGACGCCCCCTCGAAGATGAGTTCCCAGTCTAGGCTGCCTGGTCTGGCTATGGCCATAGCGGAACCCGTCCGGTCGTAGATGACCTTGGACGGCCTCTGATTGGCTCCTGCCTCCAGGTAGTAGGTTCCCATGCGGTCCCCTTCCCGCAGGATGAGAGAAGTGTCCACCCCAGCTCTGCGAAGATCCCCGACACATGCATCCGCAATCGGGTTGTCCGGCAGGACAGTGACGTACACCACATCCATGCCAAGGTGGGCCAAGGACACGGCGACGTTGGCTTCACCGCCGGCGAAGGTCGCCTCCAGCACAGGCGACTGCAAGAGGCGTTCGAATCCTGGGGACTTGAGCCGCAGCATCACCTCGCCGAAAGTCACCACACGACCAGCCATATCAAGCCTCCACTATCCTCGTACAGCACGCACCACGGACAGGGCATCACGGGTCAACTGTGCGATCTCATCGAACTTACCAGCCGAAATCAGGTTCGCCTCGACAAGCCAGCTGCCGCCGCAACAATGCACACTCGACTGGGCCAAATAGCCCGCGAGATTGTGCTGATTGATGCCTCCGGTGGGGATGAACTTCACGTTTGCATAAGGAGCCCCGATAGCCTTCAGCGTTGTGATCCCACCCAAAGCCTCAGCAGGGAAGAACTTCAGGATCCGCAAGCCCTTGTCCAGTGCCATGTCGATCTCAGTCGGTGTGGCCACACCGGGGGTGACGGGTATCTCATTCTGGAGACACCATTCGACCACCTTCTGATTGAATCCAGGACAGACGACAAACTGTGCGCCTGCATTCACAGCCTTGTCCGCCTGCTCCACCGACAGGACAGTGCCCGCACCGACCATGATCTCCGGCAGGCTCGACGAGATTCGGTGGATTGCGTCCTCTGCTGCTGCGGTCCGGAACGTGATCTCGGCACACGGCAGCCCCCCTGCCAGCAGGGCTTCTCCAAGAGCGACTGCATCCTCAGCCCGCTCGATCTTGACGACCGGCACCACGCCGAGACGTCCAAGTTCCTCAAGCAAGTCTGTCACTATTCTCCTCCGTAACACTGCATGACGGTATGAGGACCGCGGATATGGGTGAGGTTGTGAGAAAACCACCAGCGGCAACGCTGGCTCGGTGCAGGTGGATGCGAGAAAGGCATCCCTTGCCGACGTACCTCAAGGATCAGTTCGATCTCTTGGTTCCCGGATAGACATCTGCGTGCCGTGTTGTGTAAGAGGAGAGGGGGTTCTGGACACACAGGCTCTCACCAGGGAGTAGGAAGGTCTGCGTTCAGTGCAGGCCCCTCCCCTTTCGCACCTCCTCGACATAGGCGGCGGCCCGACGTGCCAGTTCATCCAGGTCGCCCGAATCCAGCAACTTCTGACTGACCAGGCTGCTCCCCACGCCGAGAGCAACTGCTCCCTTTCTGATGAAATCAGCCGCGGTGTCTAGATTGACCCCGCCCACGGGGACGATCTGGACCTGTGGCAAGGGAGCAAGAATGGCCTTGACCAGATCAGGGCCCCCAAAGCTGGCGGGGAACAGCTTTATCAGATCGGCCCCAGCTTGCCAGCCCGTAATGACCTCGGTGGGGGAGTAACATCCAGGCATGGTCGCGACGCCGTACCGGTTGCAGAGCTCAATCAGTCCCACGTTGAGGATGGGGGAAACGACAAAGTCGGCCCCGGCCAGGATCGCCGCTCGCCCGGTCTCTGCGTCCAGGACGCTCCCAGCTCCAAATGCGACGTCTGAGCCGTATCTCTCCTTGGCTTCGGCGATCACACCCAAAGCACCGGGAGTGGTCATGGTCACCTCTATGACCGTAACACCACCTTTCTTGATGGCGTCGGCAGCAGCAATCAACTGATCGGAGGACTGCGCCCGCATGATGGCGATGACGCCCGTCTCGCGAATGGTGTTCAGGACTTCCACCTTTGTCATTGTTCTGCTCCTTGACTGCGTGGGACTATCAACTG
>JBAVWD010000108.1:0-1727 GCA_049697655.1 Anaerolineae bacterium
GTGTCAGGGATGTTGACCACCGTGGCCCCAGCGTTGATCACTGCCTCCAGCACCTGGTACAGGTAGGCTGGGTCAGCTCGGCCAGCGTCCTCGGCGAAGTACTGCACGTCTTCCACGAACCTTTTGGCGTACTTGACCGCATCCACTCCCCACTGTTTGGCCTGCTCGCGAGTAGTGTGCAACTTGCTGTAGATGTGTACATCGGAGACGCCCAATCCCGTATGGACGCGAGGCCGGGCGGCCTGCGCCAGGGCCTCCACCGCCGCATCGATGTCGGCCTCGTTGGCTCGGGTCAGCCCACAGATCACGCAGCTACGGACCTCCTCAGAGATACGCTGCACAGCTCTGAAGTCTCCCGGAGAGGAGATGGGGAACCCGGCTTCTATCACGTCCACACCCATTTCCTCCAGGGCGCGGGCGACCTCCACCTTCTCGTCAACGCTCAGTGCAGCGCCTGGCGATTGCTCGCCGTCGCGGAGAGTCGTATCGAAGACATATACGGTGTCCCTGGCAGCAATGTCACTCTCGTCCATAATGGCCACGTCCTCCTTGGTAGCCACCCCTTCGACGTCCTAGGGGCGCAAGGCGCGCACTTGAGCGCCCGCCAGCCACATCTCCGATTCCCGCATCTCCCGCAGCTCCTCCTCCAGCTTCTCCCTGTAGTCAGGAGAACTGTTGGCCGCGAGCACCAGTCGAGTCTCCTCGCCGGAGATGACCCTGCCATAGAGTTCTTCGAAAAGCGGCGCAACCGAGTCTCTGAACCTGTGCCGCCAATCGAGGGCCCCTCGCTGAGCAGTGGCGCTGGTGTTGGCGTACATCCAGTCCATACCATTCTCACCGACTAGCCTGATCAGGCTTTGCGTCAACTCCTCCACCGTCTCGTTGAAGGCCTCGCTGGGGCTGTGCCCGTGGCGGCGGAGTACGTCATACTGTGCCTCCATGACGCCAGCGAGGGCGCCCATGAGGACCCCTCTCTCCCCCGTGAGGTCGCTGTATACCTCCTTCTCGAACGTGGTAGGGAAGAGGTATCCCGAGCCGATAGCTATCCCCACAGCCAGGGTGCGCTCCAGAGCGCGACCGGTATAGTCCTGGTGAACAGCATAGCTGCTGTTGATGCCGCTACCTGCCAGGAAGTTGGCCCTCACGCTGGTGCCGGAACCCTTGGGCGCCACCAGGATCACGTCCACAAAGTCCGGGGGCACCACACCTGTCTGATCTGCATACACAACCGCGAACCCATGGGAGAAATAGAGAGCATCTCCTTCCTGCAATCGAGGCTTGATCCTGGGCCACAGCATCACCTGAGCCGCATCGGAGACCAGGTACTGGATGATGGTCCCTCTCTCTACAGCCTCTTCATAGGAGAAGAGCGTTTTGCCAGGTTCCCACCCGTCCTTCAAGGCCTTGTCCCACGAGCGCCTTCGTTCAACCGCACCTCCCACGACGACGTTGACGCCGTTGTCCCTCATGTCCAGCGCTTGAGCAGGTCCTTGTACACCGTAGCCAAGCACGGCCACGACCTCCTCTTTGAGAACCTCGCGTGCCTTCTCCACGGGGAACTCATCTCGCGTCACCACCTCTTCCACTGTCCCACCAAAGTCAATCTTCGCCATCGATTCTCTCCTTGACTCCTACGGTTGCTGCCTGCCGCGCACCATGGCCACCCGTCCCCCCTGCACCATCTCCACGATGCCAAAGCTCTCGAGCACATGGACGAGGCCATCTAC
>JBAVWD010000109.1:0-2420 GCA_049697655.1 Anaerolineae bacterium
ATCTCCTGGCGGAAAAGTGCGAAGTCACTGTTTCTGATCGCCTCAGGAGGCGCTTTGTCCACCCACCAGGGATTGAGCACCACTAGATCGTAGTGACCACGTTTGCCACGCGAACTGTCCACCAGCACCTCGAATCTGAGGTCGCCCATCTGGCATTTGAAGGGTGTCGGATACTCCTGGTGAACCAGAGGCAAAGGGCCGTCATCCGTCTCTGCGGTAAATGCGGAATGGCCTGCCAGAAGGGCTGACAGCCTGGAATGTAGTTCGGCCTCTTTGAGGAAACCGCTCCGATTTTCCCGGAACAGGCCACAAAGCTGACTGATCGTCTGCCTGGTCACGCTCTGGGTCGCCTGCTCTGTTCCCTTTGTGTCAGAGGTCACAAACACCTCCTCAATGGTGGCGCCATGGCGAGGGCTGTCCGGCGCCACTTCGTCCGCCGTGTTCGGTGCGGTGGCCATGAGGCCAAACCTCGCGGCACGGTTCGGCTCGCAAGGTAGCGGCGGAAGTCAACGTCGCGTCTGACAGCCATGGGGTCGCTGGTACCATCAGTTAGGGCTGATGAAGCGCCCGCTCCCTTTCTCGGCCAGGATCTGGCCCTCTCTGTATACGATCCGACCACCAGAGACGGTTGCCGTCACCTCTCCCTGAAGAGGCATCCCGTCGTAGAGTTTCTCCACATCCCTAGCCTTGCTAAGCATCTTGTCCCGCGTCATGACGGTCTGGGGTCGCGGATCATAAACGCAAAGATCAGCATCCAGCCCAGGTTCGATTGCACCTTTGCGGCCTTCGAGACCGAATAGTCTCGCAGGCTCCGCGCTGATCAGCCGGACGACCTGTTCTACCGAGAGGCGGCCCTGGAGGGCGGCGGTCAGCATCATGGGCAGGAGAGTCTGGACGCCGGGACCGCCGGAAGGAATCAGCCATGGTTGATCGCGATGGCGCTCCTTCTCCTCGACGAGGTAGGTGGCGTGGTCGCTGGTGACGACACTGATGATGCCGTCCGCCAGCCCTTGCCAGAGGGAGCGCTGGTCATCGGTGGTGCGGATAGGAGGATTGTACTTGGCGTAGGGACCGAGGCGGAGGTAGTCGTCTTCGGTGAAGAACAGATAGTGAGGGCAGGTCTCTGCGGACACGTCCACGCCGTCCCTCTGGAAGCGGCGGATCACCTGGAGTGCGCGCGTTGAGCTCACGTGCGCCACGTGCACGGGCACGTCAAGGTCTTCTGCCAAGGCCAGCAGCCGCGCCACGCCCATGGCCTCCACCACCGGCGGGCGAGAGTCTATATGAGCCTGAAGGTCGGTCCTGCCCTCCGCCTTGATGCGGGCCAGGCCCGCCTCCAGCATAGAGTCGCTCTCGCAATGCGCCACCAGCCGTCTTCCTGTTTCCTTCACCAGAGCTAGTGTTTGGTACAACTCCTCGTCTTCGGTAACACAGATGCCAATAAACTCGTCTTCGCGGCCCAAGACAGGCCGGTGCATGAAGATCTTGAAGGCAATGGCACCCTCCTCCACCATTCCCAGGACGTCTCCGCGATTGAGGGTGCCCGGAGCGCCGAAGAGAGCGACATCGATGATGGCCTGCTCTTCGACGAGTCGCCGGCGGTTGCGGAAGGTCTCGGGCGTGGCACAGCCCGGCTTGGAGATAGGCATCTCCAGGACGGTGGTCACACCTCCCGCCGCCGCGGCCCGTGTTTCGGTGTAGAAGTCGCCGCGCTCGGGGTACGCCGGAGTGCGGCTGTGGAAGTGGACGTCAATTGCGCCCGGGAGAACAAGCGTGCCCGAGGCGTCTATGGTTCGTGCAGCCTCCGGGAGACAGCCAGGAAGTGCCAGAGCAGCGATTCGTCCTTCTGCGATGCCCACGTCGGCAAAAACGCGCCCGTGTTCACTGACGACTAAGCCTCCGTTGATCGCCAGATCCACCAGATCACCTCCTCGACTAGTCGTCCATAGGTGGCCAGCGGAGATCCAGCTATTGGATCGGACCGATGGCCTGCTCAACAGCCCGGAGGACGGCGCCGCTACGAAGAAGCTCCAGAGCAGCGACCAGATCGGCGTGCAGCCACCGGTCGCCTTCCAGAGCGGCCGGGATTCGTTCGCGAAGGGCTGCCAAGGCGGCAGCGGAGCCACGGCCCAGGCTGAACGGTTTGAGCAGCGGTTCGGTCAGGCTGATGGCCTGGGCAGCGAGGAGCATTTCGGTGGCTACGATCTGTTGCACGTTGTCGATCACCGTGCGTGCCTTGCGAGCGGACCAGGTGCTGTTGCTGATGTGATCCTCTTGGTTGCTCTTGGTGGGGATGGAATCGACGCTGGCCGGCCAGCAGAGGGTCTTGTTCTCCGCCATCAGTGCGGCCATGGAGCAGTGGGCAATGGAGTAGCCCGTGTTTAGTCCAGGGAGTTCCGCCACTAGATTGCTGGGCAGGC
>JBAVWD010000110.1:0-2446 GCA_049697655.1 Anaerolineae bacterium
AGGTTCATGGAGACCTGCACCAGACCCCGCCCGGCGATGAACAGGCCCAGGGCCTTGACGAAACGCAGCCCGCCGCTGGAGTGACGGACGGCGCGCGCTATCTCCTGGGCCACCTTCAGGTCGTCCGTGCTGAGATAGACGTTGCAGGCGATGAGAGGCTCCCTGGCCCCGATGACCGTGGCGCCGGCCTTCCCTAAGCGCCGGGGGCCGAAGTCGGGCTCCCTGTCGGGCTTGGTGGCGATCTCCTCCTTGAGCACCTCATACTCCCCGCGGCGTACATCGGCCAGATTGACCCTCTCGGGCCTGGTGGCCGCCTTCTCGTAGAGGTAGACCGGGATGTCAAGTTCGCTGCCCACCCTCTCCCCCAGACGCCGGGCCAGGTGGACACACTCGTCCATGGTCACCCCTGAGATGGGCACGAAGGGCACCACGTCCGTAGCCCCCAGGCGGGGATGCTCGCCCCGATGCCCGTCCATGTCGATGAGTTGGGCGGCCCGCTGCATGCCCCTGAAGGCGGCTTCCTCCACACCCTCCGGCTTGCCGGCGAAGGTGATCACACAGCGGTTGTGGTCCGCGTCCATCTCCAGGTCGAGAAGCCGGACGCCTGCGACCGAACCGATGGCCTGCCGAATCTGCTCCACGACCTCTTTGCTCCTGCCCTCGCTGAAGTTGGGCACACATTCTACGATTCTTGCCATGTTGTCCACTCCTTGAGGCTGTCCGCAAAGCACTGGATTGTTATGGGAGCTACGCATGGCGCGGTCGCGCCACTTCTAGCGCAAGGTACGGATGGGTCCTTGCGTTCTGTACGGCGCCCGAGATGCTTCGGTCGCGACGCTCCCTCAGCAAAACACTTTTGGGACGGCCTCCGTCACCCTGGGATGGTCACTCTGGGTCGGATGGTTTTGGCCAAGGATGGAGGACCGAGCGTGATGGGGGTCCGGCGTCCGGAGCAAAAGGACCCTAGCCCGCGGCCGAGATCTGCTCCGCCGTTCTCATCACGACGGAGTAGATGTTGGGGACCATGGTGATGGCTGTCTCTCCGTTCTCGGTGAGCCACTGGACGTTGCTGTACTGCGGCTGGCGGTAGTCGGCGATCTGTCCAGATTGCAGCGCCTGGACGATCTCCCGGACCGCGTCCTCCACACTCTTGCTGGCCACAAAGCCCACGACGTGCTCCATCTTCTCGAAGGAGACGCGGTAGTTGCGGGGATCCTCTGCGCTCTCCCGCACGGAGACCTCCACCCCGGGCACCACTCTCTGGATCAACTCCCCCAGCTCGATCAGGCGCAGGTTACCCTTCTCCGAGCCCACGTTGAAGATCTCACCGCTGACCAGCTCCAGGGGCGCTTCCAGGTAACGGATCAGGGCCAGGGCCACGTCCTCCACGTGGATGAAGGGGCGCCACTGCTGCCCGCCGTAGATGGTGATCTTGTGCTCCCGCGCCGCCTGGGCCGCCAGGAGGTTCACCACCAGGTCGAAACGCGGCCGGTAAGAGAGCCCGCACACGGTGGCGAAGCGCAGCAGGACGGGGGAGAAGCTAGCGGAGGCCAGGGAGAGCAACAGCCTCTCGGATTCGATCTTGGTACTGGCGTAGAGCGACAAGGGGGCCAGCGACGAGCGCTCGTCCAGAATCTCGTCCCTGGCTCCGTAGACGCTGCAAGAGGAGGCGAACAGGAACCGGCGGATGCCGTACCCCTTGCCCGCCTCGGCGATCATGCGCGTGGCGGCCAGGTTGACCTCGAAGGTGAACTCCCCGTTGAGGGCGCAGGCCGGGTCGCCCACCACCGCTCCCAGATGGATGATGGAGCCCATGCCCTGCACCGCCCGCACCACCGCCTCCACGTTACGGAAGTCCCCCTCGATGAGCTCGAAACCCTCGCGTCCGTACAGTTCGGAGAGGGATTCCTCGCCGTAGAGCAGGCGGTCCAGCACCCGCACCCGCCAGCCGCGCTCCAGCAGCTTGCGCACCAGCACCGAGCCGATGTACCCCGCGCCGCCCACCACCAGCACGCTGAGGGGGTCTGGCACCCGCGACCCTCTGGTCGCGCCCAGGTCCCGCAGGACCTCTTTTTCCACCAGAATGAAGGCAAGCCTGACCCCACCCACGCTGGCCAGAGTGAGCAGCCAGCCCAGGGGCAGGGCACTCCGGGGCAGCCCCATGCCGGGGCCGGCCAGGAAGACCAGGGAGCCGAAGGCCAGGTAGGACAGGGTGACCGCCTGGAAGATGATCAGTGGTTTGTAGCGGCTGATGTACATACTGCCTCGGGTGTAGAATCCGCTGGCGTAGAAGATGGCCAGGGCCAGGAGAGTGAGCAGCCAGGCCGACCTCAGGTAGATGTCGCAGAAGCTGCCCATCAAGGCGCGGTCCACGAATAGAGCGCCCGCCTGGACCCAGGAGGCCACCAGGTAGCGGAGGAAGAGGGCCACGGCCAGGGAGAGGTTG
>JBAVWD010000111.1:0-9191 GCA_049697655.1 Anaerolineae bacterium
CCACCATCCACGTCTGCGGCCAGACGATACAAAGACAGATTCTCCTTCCACAAGCACACCAATCCCACGGTCATGACGGGCAGCACCACAATGCCATGCAGCACCAAGCCAAAGGCCAGCGCCGCGCTCTCCTCTACACCGAGGAGTGAAAGCGCCAGAAGGCAGAGATAGTGGAAGACACCGATGCGCGCCGGCGAGGTGGGCACCGCCAGACCAAGGTGCACCACCGTGAGAACAAGGACTGACGCCAGCACGGGAGGGACCTCGATGCGCAGGGCCAGGAGAACGAAGTAGTTGGTCAGTCCAGCAAGGATCCAGATCGCTGCCGTCCAGATCAGGAGCCGGGCCTGGATGCCACACGCTCGAAGAGACCTGAGACCGTCACCCAGTGACCTGACCCGCTCCCCCAACCTCAAGCTCCCCAGTACCGGCACAATCTGGCCTAACCTCTCTGAAGCTCTGATCACCCGCCGCCTCGCATCAGTGAGTAGCAGTACCATCGCCAGCAGGGCGCCTGTCATCAACGCCGCCACGACGCCGGACAAGCGCAACCAAGGAGGCACAGGCGTGAGCAGCAGAAGGATTCCTAGAAGCAGGAGGAGCGCGAGGCCATCGAGTGTCTTTTCCACTACGACGGTGCCCAGCACAGACAGGGTGGGTCGTTTCTCTTCCTGGGCTACGAGATACGCGCGCGCCAATTCACCCAGGCGGGCGGGCAGCAGCAGATTGACAGTCTGACCGATCAGCAGAGCGGAGACGAGGGTGCTCAGCCGTAGGCCTTCATGTGAGGGGTAGAAAAGCAACCTCCATCGCAGGACCTTAGCGGCGACTGTTCCTGCCACCGCCAGCAGGCCCAAGGCCACCCACCAGGGATTGGCGCCGGTCAGAGACCGTCTCAGGGCCGAAGCATCAACACCTGTGACCGCCAGCACCAGCAGCAGGACGCCAAGCGCCAGTCCGACACCCAGATACGTCCACCGCACTCCAACGCGGGCTGTCACCACCAGCACCCCGCGGATCTCGCCATCACGGGCCGCCTTGACGTGGGCAGGTGAACCAAAACAAACAAGAATGATCCGTGCCCCATGCTGTCCTACTCTCTTGGAGGTCCACCGTCGCGCCGCAGCTCGCCCGGCCTTTGGAACCAAGTGCTCCCACTAATGAGACACGACGTAGCTGCCATACGCCAGCCCCAACGGGGTTATCTGACCGGTGCTAGGATCGAACAGGTTGCCGGTAGGATAGACCGTGTCGCTCAGGCTGTACCAGCACCAGCGTTGTACGAGCCGATCGTCGTCGGGGGGATAGCCAAGGTCCGGGTCTGTGGCCGTCATCAAGAAGTCGAAGGTGGCATACATGAAGTCCCGGACTCTCTCGTGCGAGAATCCATACTCGGAGGGCATCACAATCCCATATTCAGTCACGATGAGGGGCTTCTCTCTCTCCCCCCTATCCTTCATCCACTGCCGAAAGTCCAGGATGTGCTGCCGGAAGATCTCCAGGCTATCGTGGTACTCGATTTCGAACAGTCGCCCCTGATCGACGGAGATGCCTGGAGGGATATCCACGCCCCACGAGCCGCGCTCCTCACGCAGGACGAAATTGTGCACGTTCCACACGTCCACAGGCATCATCTGGCCGTAAAGGTCCCTGTAGGCGTCGAGGATCATGTCCAGGTACTGTAGTCGGAGTGGCGTTGGCTGAGACACACCGCCTATGGCCACCTGGCAGGTCGGGTCAGCGCTCTTCAGCAGCCCGTAGACGTCGTGGTAAACCCTGGCATACTCAACGGGGGTGAGGCCATCCTGCCACAGCACATCCGGCTCGTTGCCAATGAGCCATAGAGACCCAGGATTCATCCGCGCGATTCTCTCCAGATCCTCGCCGCCGGGGACTGCGCTCCCACCGCGAACGTTCACCATCTGCACATATTCCATCCCGTGAGGGCGTGCCGGTTCAACATCGTGGCTCCAGTCAAGGTACCAGCCGGCGTGGAGTTGACCTACCTCGTACTGTTCAACACCGGAGATGGCCACGCCGAAGCCAAACCTGTCCCTGGTGGTGTACAGAGATGGCAACGGCGTCACCACCCCAGACGGCGAAGTGGATGGCGAGGCTTCTCCGTTGGCATGTTCTGCCTCTGGTGTGGAGGTCGAGGTCAGCACAGCCGTGGGAGACGGAGCGCCAGACACCGCTGGCGGCTCCCAGACCCCAGCGGCCGTGGGCACCAAACGTTCACGCGGAGTCGGAAGTTCGCCAGGCAGCCCCGGGCCGGCAGAAGAGCCCGCACGCCTGAGATCAGACTTGTATAGAACGACAAAGGCCGCTAGCAGAACAACAACCACAACGCACGCCATTGTCAATAGTAGACGGCTTCTCCTCTTGAGGGCCAAAACAACCAACACTAGCGTCAGGCCGAAGAGGAGGACCCCTCCCCCGAGACAGAGCAAGAATCGCCAAGATGAGGGCCCGGCCGCACCACTGGCGGCGGGAGCGGTGGCAATCGGCGATGGCATTCCTGCGGCAGACGTTGGCTCCACCACCCCTGGTGAAGCGGTGGGTGGCAAAGACACGGTGATCGAGTAGTCCTCGGTCTCCCCGTACGAGAAGCTGGCCCGCCCATCCCAATCATCGCCGGAGATCACCTCTGCGTAGCTCAGGCTGAAACGTGCCCACACTTGCCCGGTCAAGGGGCCCGTGGCAAGCACAATGGGCTCCAGGGCGGAGAGAGCGCCATCCGGCCAGGATGAAACGTCTATGGGCAGGTTGCGCACCGCCCATTCGGAGGCCACGACTCCCTGGGGACAGTGCACCATCCCTGACCAGGAGCCGTCTCCATTCCAGTCCACCAGCACATTCAGGTATAGCAGGTGCTGCGCATCGTAGGGATGCTCAGGATCATCCCGACTCCGCACTGTAATCTCGACCTCGAGAGCTTGCTGAGTACAAGCATTGAGCTCACCAGGGACGACACCGTCATCGTACTGGTCATGATCAGTCTGCCGCGAGTCCGGCTCATCATCCACGCCCTCCCCCAGCCACTCGAAGGAGATGATGGCGTGTCGGGCGCCGTCGCTTGCCGCCAGCGAAAAGAACCCTGGGTCCGGAGCATCACCGAAATCCCACGACCCACCTCCCGAGAGCGTCGTCGGCAAACCCGTCGGAGAGGAACTCTCCGGAGCAGCAGGGGTTGGTGATGGTTCTAACGCCGCACTGCTGGTCGCCGTGGGCAAGGCCTCAGCGGTGCCCGTCGGCGGCGACGGGGTAAAGGTATCCCCGGCCTCCTGAGTAGGCGTGGCTGGCCGCGGCGTGCCCGGAGCAGAAGTTGGGGTCCTGGTGGGCACGGTCTGGTGGAGGGGGTCCATGGACGGCGCTGCCCACGTCCCGTGGGGCGTTGAGACGAGGCTGATGACCAGCACGCTCGCCAGAGCAAAGACCAGCGCCGCTATTCTCATTGCTGCACTTCACAGGGCGTTTTGTGCGGGCCGATCAGGTGCCTCATCGACGGAAAGTCACCTCGAATTCGCGATCCTGGCGGAGGTCGGTCTCAAACACCACCCCGCCATTGGCCAGCGAACTGGGCTCAGGCTCCGTGGAGATGACCGACGAACCCGGCGGCAGCTTGACCTCCACGCGCAAGGGGACAGCCAGAGTGCCCGGCTGCTTCTGCACTACGAGTCGATACCTCCTCGACTGTTCCCCTGCCACTACCGATGAAGGTTGCCGATACTCAAAGCCAATCTCCCGTCGCTCGCCGGGCGCCACCACGAAGAAAACCCCGTAAACGCTCTTCCCTGACTCTGCGGGTCCCACTTCGGTGGCCAGTAACGCGCCCGCCGTCTCGCCCTCCCTCGCTCTCAGGCTACCCTCCGGCAGAGTCAATTGCGGGCCCTCTGTCAG
The DNA here is from genome assembly GCA_049697655.1 of Anaerolineae bacterium. Classification (GTDB taxonomy): domain Bacteria; phylum Chloroflexota; class Anaerolineae; order UBA7937; family B3-Chlor; genus JAUVXJ01. The sequence goes on from JBAVWD010000111.1 coordinate 3,901, forward strand.
TTCGCAGCCCTCGGGAACGTAGATGCGCAGGTAGTTCCAGTAGCAGCCTTCCATCATCTCCCCATACGTCGGCGGGTACACCGCTTCCTGTATACATCGCTCTGGACCACTGCCACTGTGGTTACGGTATGTGGCCACTACCCGGCTGGTGATGCGGCCTTCGTCCTCGATCGACACCTGGTACTCCACAGAGCTCTCCACATTGGGGTTTACTTTGTTGAACCCCATGTTGGTGTCGACCACCATCAGAAAATCACCGTCGCTGTCGCCGATGGCGCCGTCCCAGCTATGTTCGCTCATGATCTCGCTGATTGTCGGATCCACAACGTAGACCAAGATATGCTTCTCCTCAAGCCCCTCGAGAAGGGCGCTCGCCAGTCGGCCGGGGTCTACGGACCCGACGTCCGTCTCCAGTCTGGCCATCATCGCCCCCAGCAACTCCCCCATGAAGTCCTTGCGATGAACCCACCAGTCGCCCGTCTGCCCCTCTCCCGTCGGAGAAGCCCAGTGCTCTTCCATCAACCTCAGAACATTGGCCTCGGTGACTTCTTCATCGTACTCCTCGAGGTGAATCGGCTCCAACGCGCCCACGAAGGACTGCATCGCGGTCAGGTCCACAGCGATCACGCCGTCGACCAACACGCCCTGATCCAGTTGATACAGGTCTCGTGCCACCTGCGCGCTCGTAGGAAAATCAGGATACCAGTTGGCGTCTCTCATCAGCCAGATCTGCGAAAGCATGTACCGCTCCAGGGCTTCAGGGGCATCAGGGTGAGGTTGTGAGAGGTCGTCGACCGCGTAGCTGTCCCGGAAGTCGAACTGCACGATCTTCCCATCGGCCAGTTCCAACAGCGCCACGCTGCTGATGAATCCGCCCGTGGCCCGGAGTTCATGCTCGTTCTGCGCAAGCAGGAGATACGTCCGAGGTTCTTCAACTCCGAGGAGAGAGGGAGCCACCAGCAGTCCCTCCACCCCGGTCTCCAATAGAGGAAGATAGCGGTCCAGCCGGCCCAGGAGTTGGTCCAGTTTGGGGGAGAGCCGTCCCTCGTCGATGCGCTGACGCAGTTGTCCAACCCTCTCCAGTTCCATCTGGGCCGCCAGGAAGTGGGGCTGCCCCTCCGATACGGCTGTCGCCACCGCCTCTCCCACCCCAGTCCCTGGGGAGAAGTCCGCGGAGTCACCGAGGAGGGGAAGCAATGGCTCCAGGCCATCGAACACCAGGTCGCCGGCCACCGATACGCCTATCCCCATCTCCAGGAGGTTCGCCCCTGCAGCTAGGTCTCCACCGACGAGGGGAAGCCAGCCTAGATAAGGCGCTATGGCCAAAGCCGGGCCTAGCTCGGCCTTCAGGCCCTTGAGCTCGACCCCTACCTGGACCAGTTCGTCGTGCACGGCCTCCAGTTCTTCCGCTTGCAGACTGTAGAGTAGCTCCGCGTCTCCTCGGGCTTCGAGACTGTGCAAGTGCTGTCGCAGAGACTCCACATGGCTCATCACGCGGATATACTTGGTGTAGCCGAAAAGTACCATACAGACCACCACGGTAAGGAGTGCGAGGGCGATGGCCGCAACTCTTGCTCGTCGGGACATTGAGTCTACCCCAGAAGAATCAGCCTGCTGCGGAACACTGCGAAGACGGACGGAGTGGCTCAGTCAATCACCAAGTATACCACACGCAGACTGACGGGACAATGGCTTGATGGCGCCGCCCGACGGCGGTCTCACGGGGACCGGGGCAGAGTGAATGCGGTCACCTGCGAGCTATGACAATGCACTCGGGCCCCGCTTTTGTGTAACGTACGTTTGGATGGTAGAATATGAATACATCGCCCACGAGCCGACAGAGATGGCGTCCAAAGCACGCAAAGCCCTCGCTTGTTCACTGCTCCTGCTGCTGCTACTCTTGGCCCTGAACAGAGATTCTCTCCATCCGGCCGACTACTTCGGCTATCGCACAGATCCCCTCACCGGACCCCACAAGTTCGATTGGAGCGCCTACGAGGCGCGGACAATCTGGGAGAAGCTCACCAGCCAAACGCTTGGGATCGATGAACCTCACGTCTTGGATGACGACCAGCGAGTCCGCACCGTGCGAGAGTACTTCGCCCTGGTGCAGGAGATCGGTCGGCTGGAAGGCGAGATCGCCGTCGAGAGAGCAAAGGAAGGAGAGGTGGCAGACACCGCAAGCCTTCAAGCTCAGCTGGAGGAGGTGAGAGCAGAGCGCCTGCGGTCCGAGAACCTCGTGGAGAACATCATCCGTCACCAAGTGGAACAGGTTCTCCTTTCCCAAGGGATCACCGTGCGTCTTCCTCTCATTCAGGGCCGGGTGATGCCGCCGGTGGAGTTCGAATTCCAGTCCTCGCCGGACTTCCTGGTCATCTCCAGGCGAGACAGGATAGAACGGATAGGAAGCGTCTCCCTCCAACCGGGCCTGAGTCTGGAGCGCATAGAGGAGATCGAAGACTTCACGGATCAGCTTGATGTCTCCTCACTGGTCGTCCCCACTGGAGGCGTCGGCGCATACCCCACGGTCATCGTGGAGAACACCTCGCTAGATTTCGCCATCAGAGTGGTCATCCATGAATGGACTCACAACTATCTGTTCTTCCACCCCCTCGGCCAACACTACGCGGACAGTCAGGAACTGACGAGCATGAATGAGACTGTCGCTAGTATGGTGGAAGACGAGCTTTCTCTGGAGTTGGCGAGGCGCTACTATCCCGATATCTACGAAGGAAGGATGGCGGCCCTGGCCTACGAGGGGTCAGCCGCTCCCGAGCGGGTACACGAGAGCGAGTTCAGCTTCAACGCCCAAATGCGCAAGACCAGGCTCCGCGTAGAGGAACTACTGGCAGCGGGCAAGGTGGAAGAAGGGGAAGCCTACATGGAGCAGAGAAGGCAGAAACTGGTGGAGATGGGATATTACATCCGTAAACTGAATCAGGCCTACTTCGCCTTCTATGGTTCCTATGCCGCTGGAAAGGGCTGGGCCGCCGAGACCAATCCCATCGGGGAGCAAATGCACAGCCTGAGGGAGAAAAGTCCCTCGCTGGCCGACTTCCTGTCTACCGTGGCCCGCATGAGCACCTACCAAGATCTGCAGGACGAACTTGCCGAAGGATAGGCCGTTCCCGATACGGCAAAGGAGTCACGCCAGTCTCCGTCGCTATTCGATGTACCAGCCCAGCCCTAGTGTGCCCGGCCCTACGTGAGTGCCAATGGCGGGAGTCAACTCCGTGAGGTAGAACTCGGCAGGCTGGAAGCGTGACAGGACTTGCTGCTTCAGCTCAAGTGCCTCGTCCGCTCTGTCGGCGTGAGCCACAGCGGCATGAAGCACCCCGTTGGAGCCATCCTCCTGCAGCCTCTGGGCCATTATCTCCAGCATCCTCTCTGTGGCCTTACACTTTGATCGCACCCTCTCCAGAGGGTTGACCTCTCCGTCGCACAAGTGCAGCAATGGCTTGATATTGAGAGCCGTGCCGAGCATCGCCGACGCACCTCCGATCCGACCCCCCATGTGCAGGTACTTCAGCGTATCCACTACGAAGATCACGTTGATCTTGGGAATCAGCTGTTGGGCCGCGGCCACCACCTCCGGGAGGCTCTTGCCCAGCTGAGCCGCCCGGGCAGCAGCCAGGACAACGAACCCCAGCCCCAGGCTGGCAGAACGTGAGTCTATCACCTCAATGGGGACATGGTTCACCAGCTCGCGGGCAGCCAGAGCAGACTTGATCGTCCCGCTGAGCAGTTCAGAAAGGTGGATGGAGACGATCGCGTCCGCCTTCTCACTGAGCCCGGAGTAGACTTCGAAGAAGTCACCCGTCGAGGGCTGTGACGTTGTGGGCAATTCGGAAACTGCCCCCAGCAACTCGTAGAAGCGCGAGGGCTCAACATCTACGCCATCCCGGAGGGTCTGATCCTCGAAGATCACCTTCAAGGGAACGATGTGGATGCCGTACTTGTGCTGAGCCTCCACTGGCAGGTTTGCACCGCTGTCGGTCACCACGGCTACTCTGGTCACGAGTCTCTTCCCCAGGCCTCAGTCTACCGGGGCGGTCCTAATAAAACAAAAGAATGGTTCAAAAAAAGCAGCCTACGGCACACGGGTCTCTCGAATCTTCTCACCCTCCACGGTCCTCACAACCTCCAAGAAGAACTCGGAGAGAGCCCTCTTGCTCTCGGCGCTCAATCTGCTCAGATCGTCTTGATACCTCTCCACATACGAAAGCAGCCTGCTGGTGAGGCCCCCATCACCACCCTCGGCAACGAACAGGCCCAGTGGTAGCCCGGCGAGCGCAGCCAGGCCAGACTCGCCTGCTGCCAACAGTTTGCGCACCTCTTGCAGCAGCCGGGCCCTGGTCTCTCCTCCCAGCTGGCACACCTGGAGCACGATAGCCGTGATCACCTCAGTGCTGTGAAGCATAGGAGATCTGCGGTCCGGGATGCGGGAGATGAGCTCGTCCAGCATCTCATCGTACCCGTCCTTCCGCTTTCGCAGGCCATGAAGGATCTTCTCTTTGAGATCCTCCCATTCTCTGCGCTCGCCCTCCTCAGCGAAGGGACGGGTCAAGAGAGCCTTCGTCATTTGTGTCGGATAGAACACAACCGTGGAGCGGCCGGGTCCACGCTGCTTCTTGGGCAGCAGGTATTGTGATGCCACGAGCCCCTTTCGCTTCAGCAAGCGCAGCATGTCGTAGGCCGAGATGTTGCTTACCCTCAGCTTCTGTGCCACGACAGAGTAGTGCAGAGGTGCTTTCACCTCCCGGTATAACTCCCAGAACTGCTCCAGAAACGCCTGCTGGCGCTCAGTCATGGACATTGACGTCCTCACTCCAACTCTAATGATACACCAACTCGCACCCTTTGTCAAGCCCCGCCGCCACGAACCCCCAGCAACGCATCAGCCACCCGTGCGGTGGGAGTGCCAATCCAGGCACGAAGGACCGCTGGTTGACTTGACAGCAAAAGTATGTTAGTATCAGTGCGGGAGGTTAACAAAATGCCAGATAAAGAAGACACCATTACATCACTGTTGGACGAGAAGAGACTCTTCCCTCCTTCGGAGGAGTTCCGATCCCAGGCCAATATCAAGAGCTTGGATGAGTACAATGCCCTGGTCAAGGAGGCTGAGAAGGACCTGGAAGGCTTCTGGGCCCGACAGGCCGAAGAGCACCTGGACTGGTATAAGAAGTGGGATAAGGTCCTCTCCGGTGACGCACCCTTCTGGAAATGGTTCGTCGGCGGCCAACTCAACGCTTCCTACAACTGCCTCGACCGCCACCTCCATACCCACC
>JBAVWD010000112.1:0-17237 GCA_049697655.1 Anaerolineae bacterium
CGGGGGCGACGCACCTTCCCTGATGTCTCCACAACCGCCAGACCAGAGGGGTAACGGCGCGCGACCCATCCACCGGGATGTGCCCCGATTTGGGCGCTGCACGAAGATGAAACCTCTCTCACCCCCACCTACCCTGTTCTGCGGTGGTGAGCGACTACCCGAGCACACGCATTACATTCTCAAACGTCAGGAGGCCGGCATCCGCTGGGGGCTCCAGAAAGGGGCGCACGTCGGCCAGCACCTGATCCCAGGGCAGCGCTTGCAGTCTTGCGCGCACCAGTTCTCGCCAGTTGTCCTCGGTTGGATATTGCCCCTTCCAGTCCGTCTGTCGCAGGGCGTTGTTGAGCAGCTTCAGATTGGGCTCTGGCCAGTCAGGGTCGCTGAGAAACCACAAGAGGTCGTAGACATCCCTTCCCTTGGCATAGGGTCGCTGCAAGATGGCGTGAAGCTTGCCCGCCAGTAATGACGCACGGTCGTGATGCTGGAGGTGGAGGGTCACATAACGGCGGACGATGCTCCTTTCCAGCACCGCCCCAACGGGTGGGTTGGTGTCCACCTCGATCTTCACGGAGAACAGCTGGCCTCGATGGGCAGACAGCTCCAACTCGTACAGCAAGCCTGGAAAGCGGACAAAGGCGCTGTGGACGACTCTGTGGTCACTCACCTTGATATCCAAGATGTAGCCTTCCGGAGCCAGCTGTGACTGGACGGCTCGAAGGTAGGCACGAAAGTCGTACCGCGCGCTGTCTCGTTCCAGGGCGAAGTCCAGGTCTTCCGAGTAGCGTGGGCTTCCATGTAGGAAGCGGAGTGCCGTCCCGCCGTGGAAGGCGAGCGTGATCATCGCGCCCGCGCGCTGTAGACAGCCCAGGATCCTGGCCTGGAGATACTCACGCACCACATTTCGGGCCTGGGCCGGTGAGGGCGCCTCATGTACCAGGTGGGCAAGGTACTCCTTCATAGCCTTTCAAACTCCAATGATTCGGACCGCGCCAGATTCGCGACAAGCGCGGCTGCACGCTGCAACTTGTGGCTACGCGCCTGATCTGCCTGACTTGCCAGTTCGTGGGGGTCAATTCGGTCCAGGTTTTGCAGGCGCAACTCGCGCAGGTGGTCCGGCGAATCTCCGCCCGGTTGCAGGTAGACCAGGTCCAGAAGAGCCTTCTCCGGCGTGGCCACGAAGGCTTGCTGTCTTCCTCCCAGCTCCAGCAACTGGTAGCCATAGAACATCTCTACCTTGAGGTGGCGGAAGTCGTAGATGCCCAGCGGCGTTTCCCATAGAGCGGGGCGCGATGTGGTCACACTGGTCACAACGGGCACGTACTCCGGGATGAAACCGTAGTGCGCCAGCGCCGATTGGCGGCTCACGTAGGAGCCTCGCGCCATCCGATTGGCGACCAGAAAGGGATGGGGCTTGACTTTCTGGAAGGGCGGTGCCAGCGCATACAGGTCACGCCGCAACCTGTAGATCCGCCCGGCCCTGGTCCAGCGGTACAGTTGTCTGCGAGCATCTGCCGGGTCTACGTCGCCCGCCAGGAGCAGGCCGGTCTCAAACACCGGCTCATTGCCCACAATTTTGATCAACTCTTCGAATCTCATGGCAGTATTATACCAGAAATGGTATATAACTGCAACGCAGTTGAGGGGACCCCTGGTGTCTGAGAAGAGTCGGAGCCCCCAGGGCTCATCGGGTGGCCCCGTCGCTCCTTCGAGCTACGCTCTGGATGTTCCACCGAACTCATGACAGCTGCGGGGTGGTGCCGGTCGCTATGGTACATTCCTGATCAAGCTCAGGTCACCCACCCGCGCCGCCTCCAGAACGGAACCGAGATACTCATCGGCCATGTCTGCGGTCAACGGCACGGGCATGTTCTCGAGCTTCATTCTGAGTTGCGGATCCTTGGCCGCCGTCAGGACACGCCGGATGTGCTCAGCGGAGAACCCATCGACCTCGGCGAGAGTGGTTGGGAAACCAACCCGGCGGCTCAAGACCATCATCGCCCTGGCGACAGCCTCTCCCAGTCTGCGTCCAGATAGGGCATCGATGTCCGCGTCAGTGAACTTGGCATCCTGGAATACCTTGCCTACGATCCGCAGAGGTCCTTCGATCGCGGGTGCGAAAAACACGGTGTAGTAGGCGTTCAAGATTCCACATGCCCGGCCGTGGCTGAGAATGTCCACCAGGGAGAAGCTCGTGAAATGCCCTGCATTGGTGCTGCCCAGCATGATGGCATAGCCGCCCAGGTCAGTCGCGTAGCCCAGCGCCGAGCGGGCCTCAGCGTCCGAAGGTTTGTCCATCGCCCGCTCCACGTACTCTACCACGAGGCCGATACCCTCCTTCGCCACCTCCGCGACCTTGTGGTAGTGGGGACGTCCAACGGCCCCGTACAACGCCTCCAGAGAATGCGAAAGGCCATCCCACGCCCCGTCGGCGGTCAGGGCAGGGGGCATAGAGGTGGTTACCTCGTAGTCGAAGAGCGCGCGCCTGGGAACTACGGCTTCATCCACGATGAGCTTCTTCTGCCACGTTGACGTATCGGTGATGTTGGAGTACTTGGTGAGGTGTGCAGCGGAACTCGCCGCTGTCTGCACCGCGACCAAGGGGGTAAGGCTCTCGCCTGAAGCTTGCAGTTTCTCCATTACCCGGCCAGTCCCGAAGTAATCATCGATCTCGCCGCCCAGGGTCCGCAGCACTTCTGCGGCTTTCGTCGCATCGATGGTGCTGCCGCCACCCAGGGAGACAATCACACTGGGGTTCAGTTCCTCGAGGCTCGCGCGGATGCGGAAAACGTCCTCTCGCGGCGCATTGGGAGCGGCTCCTCTGATTCTGCCCAGCAGGTCGACGCTGGCTTCAGCCAGCGAACGAGCTACGGTGTCCACCAGCGCTTGCGACCCAGGGAAGCCGGGGTGCACAAGGGCGGCCTTGTCGCCAAGCTCGCCCGCCAGCCTGCCGACCTCTCCCAGCACTCCTGTGCCGCAGACGTAGCGATCTTGCTTGAACTCGTGAATCAACTCCCTGGACTTTTCGAATCTCATCAGACCTGTCTCCTGCGGATGTTTGCGCTGTTCCCTGACCAGGGCCCTGGCCGAGAGTGGCGCGACAACCGCGGAGGCCCGGGAGCGGGAGGTCGGCCTCAGGGTCTGAACTTCACCGGGCCGCAAACCCGGGGAATGCCCCAGTGGAGGGCGCACACCGTCTGGCAGTTGCCGACGTATCTTCGTGTACCGGAGAGACTCGTAAGCTGCACCTCGGATCGGAAACCAGGTGGCTAGAACGACGCATGGCACGTCGTTACCCTGAGGACCGAGCCGCGGAGGCTGCGTGTCCGCGGCTAGTCATCCCGAGGCTCGGGCGCGCCACCAGGTCAGGAAGAGGCTGGACGTGATCCGACTCTGTGGTTCTGCGCCACCCTCATCAGCAGTGGTATGTCTACGTTGCCTCCACTGATAACCACCGCGACGTGCTGTCCAAGGTCCTTCACCTTCTCATGGAGAAGGGCTGCTATGCCCACAGCCCCAGCTCCCTCCACCACCAGGTGGTGCCTCTCCAGAGCAAAGGCCATGGCCTCAGCAATCTCCTCCTCTGACACCAGGACGAAATCGTCAACAAGCTCCTGAACCATACGGAAGGAGCATCTGTTCTCCAGGCCGATGCCACCCACCAAGGCATCAGCGAGACTCTCCTCCTGCTCCATCCTTATCGGTGAACCAGCCTGGAGACTGTGGTACATGACGGGCGCGCGCTCCATGGAAACGCCCACGACCCGAATCGTGCTGCTGGCGCATTTGAGCGCCAAGGCGATGCCTGAGATCAGCCCCCCGCCTCCGACCGGCACGAGCACCGTGTCTATCTCGGGCAGGTCCTCCAGTAGTTCGAGGCCGATTGTGCCCTGCCCGGCGATGGTAAGAGGATCGTCGTAGGGATTGATCATGGTCAACCCCTTCTCCTTCTCCATCCGGAAAGCCTCATCTTCCGCCTCATCGTAGGTCTTGCCGCAGACTGCGACTTCGCCACCGAGAGCCCTGATGCCCTCCACCTTGTTGCTGGGAGTTCCCTCCGGAATGCAGATCAGGGGCCTGACTCCTTCGCGCCTGGCAACATAGGACACCGCCCGGCCGTGGTTGCCGGTGGAAATGGTCATCGCCCCTCGCGCTTTCTGATCATCCGAGAGGCTCAGCACGTTGTTGGCAGCCCCCCGAATCTTGAAGGAGCCCGTCTCCTGCAAGTTCTCCAGCTTTAGATGTACAGAGGCGCCGACCAGCTCACTCAGCAAAGGCGAGGGAACCAATGGGGTTCTCTTGGCCAGGGGGGCGATCCTCTGCCTGGCGAGATAGATGTCACGCATCGTCACATCGTCAGCGCGCACGTTGTTCTCCTGCTGGGGGTGTCTTCGACTCACCCCTGCAGCTCAACGATCAACTCGTGAATGCGATCCAGTCCCTTGCGGAGGTATTCCTCCGGCACGCCGAAGCTGATGCGAAGGTAGTGATCCATGCCAAAGTGATCCCCGGGCACGATGAACACGCTCTTCTCTCGCATCAAGCGCTCCACCACCTCTGTGGAGTTCACATCGAGGTGGTAGCGCACGTAGGCTATGGCTGCCGCCTCAGGCGGGACCAGGCTGAAGGTGCCCTCGTGACTCTCCAGCCAGGCGTCCAGGATGGGGTAGCCCCTGCGGATGTAATCACGCGTTCGCTGCAGTAGACGGGGCCGCACCCCGGGCGACAGAGCAATGGCCGCCAGCTTGTTGGAGAGCATGGGGGCGCTGATGGTGACATACTCGTGACGAGCCCAAATGTCATCCACGGTGTCCACCGGCGCCACCACCCAGCCGATCCGTAGCCCCGGCAGGCCGTAGGCCTTGCTCAGGCTGTTCATGGCCAGCACCTTGTCGTATCGGCCCCAGAATGAGGGGGTCTGGGTGTCGGTGAGCCGCTCGGCCCCGCTGTAGACCTCGTCGGCCAGCAGCCAGGCACCCACGCGCTCGGCCGCGGCCACAATGGCTCCCATTTCCGCCTCAGTCAGAATGTGGCCAGTCGGATTGTTCGGGTTGCACACGGCGATGAGTTTCGTCTTCTCAGAGACGACGTCCCTCAGCTCGTCCAGGTCGGGCGCCCAGCCCAACTCCTCTCGGAGATGAAAGGTTCTGACTCTTGTGCCGAGATTCTGGGCAGCGCCCCAGATCTGCATGTAGTTGGGCAGCATCACTGCGATCTCTTCCCCGGGCGCCACCAAGGCCTGGAGGGCGATGAAGTTGGCCTCAATGCAGCCCACGGTCACCAGGACGTTGTCTGGTGTCGCCCCAGGGTAGAGCGCGGCGATGTTCTCTCGCAGCTCTACAATGCCGTTGGCCTGAGGGTAGTGCAGTGGGGTAGCCAATACTTCTTCGAGGACTGCCGGGTCATCCACCAATTCGCGGACGGAAAGAGGGTGAACGCCGCTCTCCGACAAGTTATACTCCACGACGTTCTCCCACTTGGACATCATCCGTTCCATGACGAAGGGCTGGAAGGTGCCGCTAGGTTTGCTCATTTGGTCCCTCTCTTTGTCTGCATCTAGCGTTGATCGTCAGTACTAATAGGAGAGACTTGACATCCGCCTGGAGGCCAAATCGCTGGTGAGGAATCGTGTGTGGATGCTCCTACCCGCTCTCCTTGAGGTCACCGAGCACCGAGTTGCCCGATGTGGTCACTGGCTCGCGTTGCGTGGCCTGCTCCAGGGTGGAATATCCCGGAAGGCCTCGCCCAGCATCCATCGCTGGCCCGCCGTGAAATCCCAACTGCTGGGAGCGGGACGCCCTGCGCCGCGAAGGCCGACTCTGTACGACAGCATTGTTTAGCAGCGTGCACATGACTTTCTGCCGCGTCGTTACGATGACGCCAATAGGAGCGTATCTTGATGAGTTCACAATACACCGATATACCAGTAATCGCCGATATAGTATACCATCGCTCTCACCATCGGTCAAGTCTGGCCGTGGACAGCGTCGCCTCCATCCCCTCGTTTCCCACTGTAGGCGTGCTGCTCCGAGCTGGAGCAGTGTGCACGTTGGGTGCGACGGGGGTCGTAGGTGTGGTAGACGCCCAGCCCTGAGCCCCGGCGACGCAATCCTTTGTCGTTCCCGGACGTTGGGCTTGACAAAGACTAAGAGTCACGATATTCTGTGCCGGAATCGGAGACTGGACAGGATGTGAACGTAGCCGGTCACCAGGAGTGCAGCGTTGTGACAGAGGACGGGCCACCGGCAGGTTATGAGAAAACACGCGGGAAGAGCCCGGCCGAAACATGGGGAGATGAGGAGGGGACTCATGGAGGTTCTACTGGTCAAGGAAGCGGAGATCCGTCGCTCAGTCAGTGTTGAAGAGGCCATATGGGCGGTCGAAGACGGTTTCACACGTCTGGCGGCCGGGGAGGTGAATCTTCCTCCTGTGATGAGCCTGGACATGCCAGAGGTCAAGGGAGAGGTGCATGTCAAGGGGGCACACATCTCTGGCGCGGACAGTCTGGTGATCAAGGTAGCCACCGGCTTCTACGACAACCCCCGCCTGGGCTTGCCGAGCGGCACCGGCATGATGATGGTGTTCAGCGCCCAAACTGGATTCCCTCAGGCCCTGTTGTTCGACAATGGCTATCTCACTGACCTGCGCACGGCAGCGGCAGGCGCAGTTGCGGCCAAATACCTCGCCAGACATGATGTGACTGTTGTCGGTGTGGTCGGTGCCGGAGTTCAGGGACGCTTTCAGATCATGGCGCTGGCCAAGGTCCGACCATTCCAGAAGGTGCTCGCCTACGATCTGGACAACAACAGGTTGGCTGCATACATCGAACAAATGCCTCACATCGTCGAGGCCGAGTTCGTGGCCGCGCAAAACGTGGAGAGTCTGGTCAGGGCAAGCGACATTCTTGTTACCTGCACACCTTCAAGGGAGCCCTACGTGCGAGCCCAGTGGCTCCATCCTGGCCTGCACATCACGGCCATGGGCTCAGACGCCCCGTACAAGCAGGAACTGGAAAGCGAGGTTCTCCCCAGAGCGGACCTGCTGGTCTGTGACCATAGGGGGCAGTGCGCGGAGCGTGGGGAACTCCATCACGGACTGGCAGACGGGACCATCAGCGAGAAAGACGAGATACTGGAGCTGGGCGAGCTCACTTCCGGACGGCATCCTGGGCGCACCGACGATTCGCAGATTACTGTCTGCGATCTCACCGGAGTAGGGGTTCAGGACGCAGCGATCGCCACCCTCACTTACGACAAAGTGCTCCAGGCCGGGTTTGGCTCCACCCTTGAGCTGTGACGGCCCGGCTACCGGATCAGCTCCCAGCCATACGAAGGGAATTCCTCGTCAGCTCTAGCTGCTGATCGGACGTCGTTGGATCCTGTCGGTATTTGCCGAGACAACTCTTCTGGTCAGGTTGACACTGCATAAGGACCATGGTATACTGTGCCGTGCCGTTCTGGTATATCCAAGCGCACCTATCCTGGCGTCTTAGCCAGAGTAACTGAGTATCTCACATCTCTCCGTACTTTCTCAGCTGTCGAGTGTAACCGGAAGCATGTGACGGCAATAGGTCGACTTCAGCGCACATCGTATCCCACGCGAGGTCGAGCGCCCGCATGTCAGATGGCCGCTACCGCGCGATCAGTAGCGGCGCGAAGTCAAGAAGGCGGTGAATCCCATGGGCAAGCGAGCTTCCGATTTGATCGCCGAGCGCCTACGCAGGCTGGTTATTACCGAGGAACTGACGCCCGGATCCATAGTCAGCGAAGCGTACCTGTCGGAGGTGCTGCACTGCACCAGGACCCCTCTGCGAAGGGCTCTGGATGAGCTGAGCCATGACTATCTGGTCGATGTGCCTCCACGACGAGGCATCCTTATCCCGCAACTGAGTGTTGTTGACTATCGACAGCTATCGGAAGCGCAGCTCTGGCTTGGGACTCAGCTGGTAGACCTGGTGGCGGAGCGAATAGACGACCACCAACTCTCGCAATTGAGACGGACCGTGGCAGAACAGGAGGAGTGCAACAAGGAGAGAGACTTCTACCGTCTGACCATACTGGACGGCCAATTCCACACTTTGATCATCGAGGCCGCGGGCAATCGGTACTTCACAGGCTTCAGTCACCAGCTTCATAGCTCTCTGGCACGTTTCCTGTTCCGCGCCTACAAGGCAACGGGGGGAGCTGATCTCTCTATCGAAGAGCACCTCCAAATCGTTGAGGCCTTGGAAAGCAGGGACCCGGAACTGGCCAGATCGAGAGTCAAGGAGCACGTAACAGAGGCCATGAAGAGGGTGCTGAACATCATCGCGCTCGGGGACCATAGCCAGGGAGCATGAAGGCTACCCCAGAGGGCCGTCGATGCCGGCATCACTGCGATTTGATCCCTGGCGAAATGAGCCACCAATTGACCTGATGGCAAGCGCCAGACCAACAATGAGAGGAGGTCAAGCGTAGTGCCGCGAGGTAGTGTTAGAACGATCGAGGACTGCGAGGATTTTCTCCAAGGCTGTTTAGTCTTGGGAACCGGTGGTGGAGGCAGCCCAGAGATGGGCATGAGAATCCTGAAGAAAGCCCTTGAAGACGGCATAGAACTTAGTTGGGTCGATGCGGACGACATCCCTGACGACGTGTGGAGCGTCAATCCGTGCGGGACGGGATCTGTTGCCCCGGTTTCCGAAGAGACCCTGAAGGAAATCGAGGCGATGGGGTTAGTGGATGTCATGGGCGACGACGCACTGATCGAGGCCGTGAAGGAGCTGGAGAACTACCTGGGCCGATCCTTCGGCTGCGTCGTGGCCTTCGAACCGGGGGCAGGCAATACCCCAGATGCACTGGTCGTGGGGGGGCGCCTGGGAATCCCGGTGGTTGACGGTGACTATGCTGGTCGAGCGGTCCCGGAAGACATCCAGGCCACCACACATTTATACGGCAAGCATATCTGGCCTTTCACTGCGGTAGACAGGTGGGGCAACATCACCATCGTCAAGAACTGCGCGAATCCTCGCATGGGGGAACGGCTGGGCAAGCATCTTGCCCTCGCAGCTTTCGGAGGTGCCTCGACGGCCATTACCCCGATTCGCGCCCGGGAGATGAAAGATGTGCTCGTCCATGGTACCCTCACCAAATGCCTTGCCATCGGGCAAGCTATGCGAGAGGCGCGGACCACAGGTGGCGATCCCATCGACTCAGCATTGAAAGTCACTGGTGGTTGGCGTCTTTTTGAAGGCATCGTCGCAGGCAAGGAGTGGGAGGATCGAGACGGCTACATGTTCGGGACCACCCACGTCAAAGGCACCGGCGACTACGAAGGGCAGACGCTGGACGTTTGGTTCAAGAACGAGAACCACATCTCCTGGTTGAACGGCAAGCCTTGGATCTGCAGTCCTGACATCGTCACCTTCTTGCGGGCGCGCAGCGGTGAAGGGACCACCAACGCGGACATCAAAGAGGGTGACGAGGTAGTTGCGCTGGGGATCAAGGGGCTGGAGGCTTTTCGCACTGAGTTCGGTCTCAACGAGTGTACCGGCCCACGCTATTTCGGATTCGACATCGACTACCGACCGATCGAAGAACTGATGGCGGAGAGATCGTAGGAAGGTCGGTGCGCACGTGAGAGGCGGGTGCGTGTACTGGAAGCGTGTGTTTGCGCGGCGGTGGAATTACGGCAGAAGGAGGTGATGCAAGCGACTACATATTCGCAATGTCTTGCTAGGTGCTGAGACGATTATGAAGCCAAACAAGGAGGACTAAAGATGCTAAGACGATTCTTGCTTGCGATCACGGCGGTGGTGCTGCTCGCCCTTGTGGTGGGCGGATGTGCGCAGCCCGCTACCCCGCCATCTGGAACGGAGGGCCCTGAGCCTACCGCACCCTCGGAGGCAACCCAGCCCCCGGCAGCGACCGAACCGGCGGGTGAGCCAATGGTTATCACGTCCATCATGTGGCAGCAGTTCATCGACCTGGATCCGGCCTATGCTGTCAACAGTGAGCAAATAGCGTTGAACCTGGTCTACGAGAACCTGGTGTACATGAACACACCGGGCTCCGCTGAGCTGCTCGGCCCTGGGCTGGCCACCAGCTGGGAGCCCAACGACGATGCGACCGAATGGACCTTCCACCTGCGCGAGGGGGTGACCTTCCAGGATGGAGAACCCTTCAACGCCGACGCGGTGGAAGCCACATTGGATCACTATCGGGCCGCGGAGGGAGCCGGCTGCAGTTGGATCTGGGGCGCTGTGGAAGAAGTCGAGGTAGTCGACGAGTATACTGTCGAGGTGAAGTGCAGCTACCCGGCAGCTTTGGACGTCATCGCGACGTCAACCTTCTGTGGGGGCATGATCAGCCCTGCCGTCACGGATCAGCCGAAAGAATGGTTCGATGCAGCCAACGGCTTTGGCACTGGGCCCTACATGTACGAGTCGTATGACAAGGGGCAGCGCCTGATCTTGACTCGTTTCGACAACTACTGGAAGGGTTGGCAAGACAACCAGTTCGACAAGGTCGTCTTCGAGATCGTTGAGGATATCGTGCAGAGGCTGCAGATGATCGAGGCCGGAGAGGCGGACATCCTCCGTGAGATGCCTCCCGACAAGGTCACTCAGCTGCAGGCGAATCCGAACCTCAAGACGTACATCGATCCGTCGTACATGCACATGCAGTTCCTGCTCAACACTCAGAAGGCGCCACTCAACGACCCACTCGTCCGCGAGGCGCTGGCCTACAGCGTCCCGTACGACGAAGTAGTGGAGAGGGGAGAAGGGATCTTCACTCAATCGCGCGGTGCCGTGCCCGCGGCCATGTGGGGTCACTGTGACGACTGTTTCCAGTACACTTACGACCCGGAGAAGGCAGGAGAACTTCTGGACCAGGCCGGATGGGTGGATACGGACGGGGATGGCATCCGCGACAAGGATGGACAACCTCTCCATCTGTTGCTCACCTACACCTCAGGGGCCACAGCTCACGCATGGCCCACGGAGCTCTGGGTGTTTCCTGCAGCAGAGGTGGGCATCGAGCTCGAGACACAGGGCATGACCTACTCGGCGATGTGGGAGTACGGCAGACAGGACCCGCAGACCGCCCAGGACATCACCATTCAACAGTGGTGGCCGACCTACGTGACGCCCTACGATGCGCTGTTCAACATGTACCACTGCCAGGACGAAATCCTGTACAACCAGTCCTACTACTGCAACCCTGAGTATGACGCGATGATCGACGAAGCCGACAGGCTCACCGGCACTGATCGTGAGGCTGCGGTGGAGATGTTCCAGGAGGCGCAGAAGATCCTGGTAGAGGAAAATCCAGCGATCTGGGTCATGGATATCCTCGAGTCCTTCGCCATCAGTGCGGACATCGAAGGGTTTGTGAACAACCCCGCCTATCCAGGAGTTGTCTTCATCTACGATCTGACGACGACGCGATAGGCCTATCCGGTGTGGGGCCGGACGTGGTGCAAAGGCTTAGCCTGACGTCACGACTAACAGTATGGGGCCGACCGCTCTAGACCGGGTCGGCCCCTTCACTTCAAGACGGAGAGATCCTAGACAGTCGCTTATGCTCAAAGGAGAACGATAGCTATGAAGATCAGAGTAGTATCGCCCGTGGTCACCATGCAGCTTCGAGAACACACCCTTGACGCGTTGTTGCTAGCGGCCCGGCCGGACTTGGAACTGAGCGCTGTTGCGCTGGACAAGGGTCCGGCCTCCATAGAGTCAAGTTACGAGTCAGCGCTCGCGGTGCCTGACACCGTGGCCAAGATCGTGCAGGCTGAGCAAGATGGCGTGGACGCTGTGATCTCCAACTGCATGGATGATCCCGGCGTTGAGGCGGCTCGCGAGATGGTTTCCATTCCCGTCATCGGGCCGGCTGCCACTTCCATGCATATCGCAGCCATGCTGGGCCATAGATTCTCGCTCATCTCGAACTTCGATGCAGACACCGTCGCTTTTGAGAACCATGCCACGAAGGCGGGTCTGACGAGGCAATTGGCATCGGTGAGAGCGGTGAATATAGCGGTCCTGGAGCTAGGTGATCGGGCGAGAACTGTTGGCGCACTGGTAGAGCAGTCACTCAGAGCAGTCAGGCAGGACGGTGCTCATGTCATCATCTTCGGCTGCACGGCAATGACTGGCCTGGCTGAGGAGGTCAAGAAGGGCCTGAGGCAAGAAGGGATTGCCGACGTCCCGATAATCGATCCCGCGTTAGTCGCCCTGAAGGTTGCGGAGGCGCTGGCCGATATTGGCCTCTCCCACAGTAAGAGGACCTATCCTGCCCCGCCCGAGAAGGATATTGTCGGCTACGAGGCCAAGCCGGGCGCCCGCTCGGCACCCGTAACAGCCCTACGACAGCGCTCAGTGGGAAGACGAGGTAAGCGGATTAGAGTGATAACGCCGGGCATCGATAAGGAATTCGAGGCCATAACCCTTGCGCAGTACTCAGTGGGCGCTCGCGCGGACACCGATCTGAGCGTGGTCTACCTGGACAAGGGCCCGGCTGCTATCGAGTCGAGCTACGACGAAGCGTTGGCCGTGCCTGACATCGTCTCGAAGGCGGTACAGGCCGAGCGAGACGGCATGGACGCCGTACTCCTCGACTGCATGGCGAACCCCGGGCTCGCCGCAGCCAGGGAGAAGGTTTCCATCCTCGTGCTAGGGCCCGCTTCCACTTCCATGCACATCGCGGCTATGCTGGGCCACAAGTTCTCCGTGATCACGATCCTTGACAGCCGGATCGCTCAATTCGAGCGACAGGCCCTGGAGATGGGCTTGGAGCGGCGTCTGGCTTCGGTGAGGTCGGTGAACATACCAGTCCTCCAGCTGGATGATCGCGCCCGGACAATCCCGGCTATGATCGAGCAAGCGCTGAAGGCGGTGAGAGAGGACGGAGCTCACGTTCTGATTTTCGGTTGCACGGGCATGATCGGTCTGGACAAAGGCGTCAAAGAGGGCCTGAGGAAACAGGGAATCACTGATGTACCGGTAATCGATCCTGGCGTACTCAACCTGAAGCTTGCCGAGGCGCTGGCCGATATCGGCCTGACCCACAGCAAGCGGACCTATCCGATGCCTCCCGAAAAGGAGATCGTGGGATACTAGAAGAAGTGGCACACCATTCCGGAGCTCGGGTACACTGCTCGCCAAAGGTGTTGCCCGCAGTTGCAGGGCCACATTGCCAATCGAACGGGAGACGTACACCTTGGGCCTGACTTCGGATCAGCAGGCACTTTCGGACTGCCAGCGACCCCGCATCCCCAACGCACGGATGATGGCTGGGCGCCAGGCATTTGGCTATTGCTCTGTCGCCTGTCGCTTGAGTTCTCTTGCCAGCTTTCCCGTGGCCTCCTCCAGAAACCGCAGGTACCCTGGCTCATCGGTCATCATCCAGTGCTTCCTGACATCAGCATAGTCCTTGAACTCGCCAACGAACTGCTCGTCCTCCAATTGCCCACTTTCGAGGGCGAATTCGATGAGCCTGCAGGCTCCGTCAATCAGGCGAAAGCTGCCATAGAGGTCCGGTTCGTCAACGGATAGATGGGCGCTAGTCACCATGAACGAAAGCAGCTCATAGAAGTTCTCTTCGGAAATGACCATGTGCTCGGCCATCATTTCCACTCCTTACCGTACTCATCTAAGAAGGCTATCTCATGCAATGCCAACTTTGGCGGCGGTTCCGGCGCCTCAGCGGGGTAGCCCAACGTGATCAACAGTAACGGTTCTACGTCTTCGGGGATGTCGAGGATTTGTCTGACCGCAATCTTGGCATAGGAGAGCGCCACGCAGGTGCCGATGCCCGTGGCGTGCGCCTGGAGCATGATGTTCTCGGCCGCCATCGAGCAATCAGCCAGATAGGTCGCTTCGTCCCGGTGATGCTTGCTCTGGACCGTCTGCACGCAGACCACGATAAAGGCGGCGGGCATGTCGAATATGCCTGGGGCGAACTTCTTGATCAGTTCTTTCGTTGAGGGCGAGGTGACGACGACAAACCTCCACCTTTGCAGATTGCCACCACAGGGAGCCCATCTGGCGGCCTCGAGGAGCTTGTCCAGGGCGTCCTTCGGTAAGGGCTGATCGGTGAACCGCCTGATGCTTCTTCTGTTCCTGATAGCTTCGAAAACCTCCACAACAAGAACCTCCTTGGGCATCTCGTCTGGTCATCCGGCGCGCTACGGAACCCGTGGGTCGGGCCAAGCGGCACTATATGTCGGCCCGTGCGTGTTGTCAAGCGGAGACGCACGAGGCAACACCTCAGGGAGGTTTTGCCTCGACGTACCTTTCTGTCGGCTACTTCTGCCAAGTCGACTACCCGAAAGCGAAGTCCGGATGGGGTCCGCCGAGCGCCAGACAGGACACCTATACATTCTGCCAATCTTCCGGGCTGACGCCTCGTGCGGCGTCCAACCCAGCCCGCATCGGTGCACTGCCGGCAGCAGATTCGTGTTTCCTCACTCGGCATGGGGGGATTTGCACTCCGTGTCAACACGTGATACCATGTTTCCCCAGGGTATGGTGCCCGCCCGAGAAGGGCTGTCATGGACTTTGCACGAAACAGACCCTGACTCGGGGGCCCGTTGGACGGTTTTGCTCGAAGCCACACCAGACCTATTGACGATTCGACGTCGTCAACAGCGCGTCCAATCTGGTCAGGTGAACATTTGGGGAGCAAGACTGGGCGGTCTTGACAAGGGGTCACGGTAGGAGCGTATCTAGAAGCTCAGATTGACTCAAGCAGTGAGGCGTAGGTGGTTGCCTGTGCACGCTTCGCGAGCAAGCTGGCTGCCGTGGGCCACAGTTCAGGAGAAGGAAATCAACGAATAGGGGAGGACACGCAGAATGCCGAGTGGAAAGCTCCAGAGTCCGGAAGATTGTGAGGACTTCATCCTAGGCTGTCTGTTCCTAGGCACTGGCGGCGGGGGCAGTCCCGAGTGGGGAAGGCGAATGCTCAAGGGAGCCCTGGAAGACGGGATAACCCCGGAGTGGGTGGACGCTGACGACATACCAGACGACGTTTGGACAGTGACGCCCTATGGGATGGGATCTATCGCCCCTGTCTCCCAAGACACCCAGCAGGAGATTGAGCGGCTAGGACTCGTCCGTAGATTCGGCGACGAGGCCATGGCGGAAGTCGTGAAGGAGTTGGGGGAGTACCTGGGCAAGCCTATTGGGTGCCTGGTAGCGGCGGAGATTGGAGCCGGCAATTCACCCGCTCCGCTGGTCACTGGGGCACGTCTGGGAATCCCGGTGGTCGACGGTGATTACGCCGGCCGCGCAGTCCCTGAAGAGATGCAAGCCACGACCTACCTGTATGGGAAAAGCTCCTGGCCCGTGGCCAGTGTTGACAAGTGGGGCGACGTCGCGATTGTCAAGTCCGCAGTCTCTTCTCACATGAACGAGCGAATCGGCAAGATGCTGGCGGTCGCGGCCTACGGAAGCACCACCATGGCCGGCACACCTCTTCCCGCGCGTGAGATGAAAGAGGTTCTCGTGCACGGTACCCTCACCAAATGCCTGACTATCGGGCAAGCTATGCGGGAGGCACGGGCGAAAGGTAACGACCCCATCGACGCAGCACTCAGAGTCACTTGTGGTTGGCGTCTTTTTGAAGGGGTGGTCACAGGCAAGGAGTGGGAGGATCGCGGCGGCTACATGTTCGGCACGACTCATGTCAAGGGCAGCGGCGCCTACAAAGGTCAAACCCTGGATGTGTGGTTCAAGAACGAGAACCACGTCTCATGGCTGAACGGCGAGCCCTGGATCTGCAGCCCTGACCTGGTAAGCTTGGTGTACGCGGACAGCGGCGAAGGCACGACCAATTCGCACATCAAAGAGGGTGACGACGTGGTGGCGGTGGGGATGAAAGGTTTGGAAGCCTTCCGCACTGAGTATGGCCTCAACCGTGCGGCGGGGCCCCGGTACTTCGGCTTCGACATCAACTACGTGCCGATCGAGAAGCTGGTTACGCAGAGAGAGTAGGTGTGGATACAACCTCTGCTGTACCTCGCCGACGGCGGCTAGGTACGCGGGTTCCGGCCAGGTGTAGGGAGGGGGTGATCGCAGCCACATAGAGCGTATCGTCCTGAGATCAGAGCGAAAACTGATGCAGATTTCACGAAGGGAGGATAAGATGAAAAAGAATTTTAGCTCTATGATCGGTCTGGCCTTGCTATTGGCGCTGGTGGTGGGAGGCTGCGCGCAGCCTGCTACTCCGCCCTTAGAAACGGAGGGCCCTCAGCCGACCGCACCGCCGGAGGCAACCGAGCCTGCGGCAGCCACCGAACCGGCGGCTGAGCCAAAGGTCATCACGTCCATCATGTGGCAACAGTTCATCGACCTGGATCCTGCGTACTCTTTCTCCAGTGAGCACCCGGCGCTGAACCTCATCTATGAGAACCTGGTGTATATGAACCCCCCGGGTAGCGATGAGATGCTCAGACCTGGGCTGGCCACCAGCTGGGAACCAAACGAGGATGCGACCGAATGGACCTTCCACCTGCGCGAGGGTGTGACTTTCCAGGATGGAGAACCCTTCAACGCCGACGCGGTGAAGGCTACCTTCGAGCACTACTGGGCCGCAGAGGGAGCCGGCTGCAGTTGGATCTGGGGCGCTGTAGAAGAAGTGGAGGTGGTTGACGACTATACCGTCAAGATGAAGTGCAGCTATCCCGCGTCTCTGGACATCATCGCCACGTCAACCTACTGCGGGGAGATCATCAGCCCTGCGGTCACAGGTCAACCCAAAGAGTGGTTCGACGAAGCCAACGGTTTTGGCACTGGCCCCTACATGTACGAGTCGTATGACAAGGGGCAGCGCCTGATCTTGACCCGTTTCGATGACTACTGGGGAGGCTGGCAAGACAATAAGTTCGACAAGGTGGTCTTCGAGATCATTGAGGACACCGTGCAGATGCTGCAGACGATCGAGATGGGAGAGGCGGACATCATGCGAGACATCCCGCCGGACAAGGTCGAGCAGCTACGCGCGAACCCCAACCTCAACGTCTACATCGACCCGTCATACATGCACATGCAGTTCCTGCTCAACACCCAGAAGGCGCCACTCAATGACCCACTCGTCCGCCAGGCGCTGGCCTACAGCGTCCCGTACGATGAAGTAGTGGAGAGGGGAGAGGGGATCTTCACTCAATCGCGGGGTGCCGTGCCTGCGTTCATGTGGGGCCACTGTGAAGACTGCTTCCAGTACTCCTACGACCCGGAGAATGCAGGAGCACTTCTGGACCAG
>JBAVWD010000113.1:0-2840 GCA_049697655.1 Anaerolineae bacterium
GCCTTTCCCCGACCGCAGCGTGCACTGGTCTCCCGATGGTCGCCGGCTTGCCATCACGTCCAAGACCAGCGGCCAAGACTGGGACACCTTCATCGTGTCTCTTGCGGGTGGCGAGTCAAATCGGATAGCTCAGGCAGGAGTGCCCGTCCACGCGCGGCACCCTTGCTGGTCCCCTGACGGCAACCGCGTCGCCTTCGCCGCCAACCCAGGTCAGTACTTCGACATTGGGATCTACGAACTGGGGTCGGGCCGGATTGCCTGGGTGACGGAAGGAGAAGGGGACAAGAAGAATCCCGCCTGGTCGCCCCACGGCCGACAGTTGGCGTACGTCGTCAGCCGCGGCCCTGTGACAGCCCTCACGGTGCTGGATCTGGAAGCCCAGGCGCAGGTGGTCTATGAGGTCGGGCCCGGGACGCACTACCAGCCCCGCTTCACGGCCGACGGGGCGCATCTGGTATTCCTCTTTGAGAACCCCTGCCAGCCTTGTGACCTGTGGCTGCTCTCGCTGAGCGACGGTGGTCTACGGCAGTTGACCGGTTCGCTACCGCCCGGCCTTGTCCAGGCCGGCTTTGCCGTGCCGCAGTCTGTCGTCTACTCCAGCCTTGATGGGCATGACGTCCCTGCCCTGCTCTATCGCGCGGCTCGTCCGGGGGCGGGCAGACCTGCTGTAGTCTACGTGCACGGCGGTCCCAACTGGTTGACGCAGGTCACTTGGGACCCACTGGTGCAGCACATGGTCGGCCGGGGATGGACGGTGCTGGCTCCGAACTACAGAGGTTCCACCGGCTATGGCCGTGAATGGCAGCTGGCCAACCGCTTCGACCTGGGCGGCGGCGACACCCAGGATGTGGTCGCTGGAGCGGACTATCTGGTCCGCGAAGGCTTGGCCGCCCCCTCCCGCATCGCCGTCACCGGTGAGAGCTACGGCGGCTACTTGACCATGACCAGCCTGACCCAGTACCCCGAGCGGTGGGCGGTCGGCTCAGCAGTCGTCCCCTTTCTCAACTGGTTCACGGCATTTGCGAACGAGCGAGATGATGTGCAGTATTGGGACAGGGAGAACTTCGGGAGTCCGGACAAAGACGCCGACCTGTTCCACGAGCGTTCACCCTTCTTCTTCCTGGAGCGCATCTCCGCGCCGGTGCAACTGGTCTGTGGCGCCAGCGACCCTCGCTGCCCTGCCAGCGAGTCCGTACAGGCCCACGACGCGCTGGTCGCTCTAGGCAAGGAATGTAAGTTGGTCGTCTACGAAGATGAGGGACACGACTTCCTCAAGATCGAGAACCTCGTGGACGCCGAGAAGCGGCGCGTGACCTTTCTGGGAGAGGTGTTGGAAGGATATGGCCAATGACTGATTCTATGACCGACTTTCAAGAGGTCTTCATTGCCCTGGAGTCCTTCGTCGAAGAGCGAATGCGAGCGGACAACACGCCCGGTGTGGCCCTAGCGGTAACCGACAGAGAGAAGCTCCTCCATGTCTCCCTACATGGCTTCGCCGACCTGGGGGCACAGATCCCTGTTACACCGAACACTCTCTTCGAAATCGGCTCCGTCAGCAAGTCGTTCACCGCCTTCGCCCTGATGCAGCTGGTCGAGGACGGCAAGCTGGACCTTCACGCTCCCGTCACGCACTATCTGCCGTGGTTTCAGGTCCCCTCAGAGCACAAACCTATCACGCTCCATCACCTGCTGAGCCACACGGCTGGCCTGATCAACGGCACGGACTTCAGCGCCGAAGCGAGGTACGAGGTCTACGCCTTGCGGGAGACAGAAGCCACTGCCGCTCCCGGCACCTTCTTCCACTACGCCAACGTCGGCTACAAAACCCTGGGGCTGGTGCTGGAAGAAGTGCTGGCTCGGTCCTATGCACAGATCATCCAGGAGCGAATCCTTGACCCCCTGGAGATGAGGGCCACTCAAGCCGCCATCACGCACGAGACGCGCAAGCAAATGGCGGTAGGATACGAGTCGCTGTACGACGACCGACCTGGGCATCCCAGTTATCCTCGCGTGCCGGCGACGTGGCTGGAGTACGAGGGAGGCGATGGAAGCATTGCCGCGACCGCTGCCGACATGGCAGCGTATGTGCGCATGCTGATGAATCGCGGGCAGGGGCAGGACACGCGCCTTGTCTCCGAGGGAAGCTTTGCGCTGATGACACAACGCGTGATTGAGACCCAGGAAGAGGGCTCCTCCTACGGGTACGGACTGGTGATCAGTGAGAGCGACGGCCGTACTTGCCTCGGCCACGATGGAGGGATGGTCGGTTACTATTCAGCGATTCTGGCCGATATGGATGATGGCTTGGGGATCGTCGTCTTGACAAATGGGCCAGGAGAGCCGGGCGGGATTGCACGGTCCGCGCTCAGACTCTTAGGCGCTGCCCTCCACAACCAGGAGCCGCCAGCGCTGATTCCCGTTCCAGATAGGACCCAGGTGGAGAACGGGATCGACTACGGGGGGACCTATGAGGCAGGGCCCAGGACCTTCAGCCTCGCGGCTGCGGGTGGGCGCCTCATTATGCGTTATGGCGATGAGACGATAGCTTTGGAGCGGCGCGGGCGCGACTGCTTCTACGTGCCCCATGTGGACTTTGCGCTCTTCCTGCTGCGCTTTGGGCGTGAAGGCGACCAAATCGTAGAGGCCTTCCATGGTCCTGACTGGTACACTCGGGACTGTTATCCAGGTCCGACCAACTTCGACTATCCCGGGGAGTGGGAGCGCTATGCCGGTCATTACCGTTCCCACAACCCCTGGTATCCCAACTTTCGGGTCGTCCTGCGCAAAGGCGCTCTAGTGCTGATCTCCCTAAACGGTGATGAAGCGCCGATGGGGCCCCT
>JBAVWD010000114.1:0-3637 GCA_049697655.1 Anaerolineae bacterium
GGACGGGCATCCATGTCCCACTCTATGCGCGCTCGGCGGAAGTACTGGTAGATGATGCCTGGCTCCACAATCAACTCGCTGATGGGGGGACCCAGCGTCTCAGGGCTGCCGTTCTCGATGTAGAAGGTGAGAAAGCTGAAGCAAACGTTGTGCCCGGTCTCAGGGAAGTACCGGCAAGAGCCATCTCGTGTCATGGAGTTCGGCACAGACCGGACTCGAGGAGTTTGGTGACCGAGGAGTTCCCCCAGAGCGCTGAGGCGGGCTTCGCAGGGCTCGTTGCCATGCCGGTTGCATTCGAGTCTACAACGCTCGAAATACTGCACGAGTTGGCCGTTCTGTTCGAAGGCCTCCGTGATGGGCGGGCCGCAGGTTGGGACACCCCCTTGGGCCCGAAAACGAGACAGGAATGGTTCGTCAACGTAGTGCCCCGTCTCGGGAAAGTAAGTGGCGGACTCTTGCTGTGCCTGACCGGGTTGGAACGTGAGCAAGATCAGCAGCACAGCCAGGCACCCGATTGTGGGAATGACGATCTTCTTCAGCATAGGGACCTTGGCCAGCTCGATGTCCACTACAACATTCTAGCACACAGCTCTGAGGAAAAACAAGCGAGTTCCCCGATCTAGGTTTGACATGTCCAGCGTCGCAGAGAATCGAATCGGGCGTGAGTGATGAGGAGGCGGACTATGAAAGAGCAACCAGAGTTGCAGGCCGCGAGGCTTCAGTATGGGGATGGCAAATGTTACGTCACCGTGCTCCCCGAGGGCGGCACCGCGTCGGGAGTGGTGTCGGACAGCTGGGGTTGCGTTCATGTGGTCTCGCACATGGTCAATAGGGTCTGGGCCGACGGACGAGTCTGCGAACGCGTCGAGGACGTTGCTCAGGAGACCTATCGTCGGTCGGCAGGAGGTGTGACCAACAAGCTTCGCCAGGCTGTCAGAAACGCCAACAAGTACCTATACCTCAGGAATCTAGTGCGCGGCGAGGACCAGGTGCTTCTGGCCGCCCTTTCGTGCGTGGCGATCCGGGGGGAGGACGCGTACGCGTGCGGCGTCGGACCCCATAGCGTCCTCGTTCTCAGTCGAGGACGCGTGCGCAACCTCGGCAATCAGGCGGCAACGCCCGGCCAAGAGAAGTCTGAAGGCTGGCAGAGCAACGGGTATCTCATCGGGCGGAAAGCGAAACTGTCAGACCCCGGGTTCTCGTACCTTCAGCTATTCCCTGGGGATCTCCTGCTGCTCGTAGCTGGCGCTGACGCCGGTTCGTTCCGGATGGCGGCCGACGAACTGGCGCCGGTACTCCGGGGAGATGACATTGAGGGCGCAGCGACCCGTCTTGGCGAGTTCCTAGGACAGCGATCTACTGGGTCGGCGCTGCTGGTGCGGCTTCGCAAGGATCCCGCGTGGCCGGCTGATGTGTATGGAGCAGTGGAAACGAGCCGAGCGGCAGCGCCTGCTGCCTTGCCCCGCCTTATCAAGTCCAGGCGCCTACGGCCAAGGAGCCATGGACGGGCGGAACGTCGGTCACGCCTCAAAGGAGAGCCAGTCCACTCTCTCAGGCAGGATCTCGACGTTGAGTATGGGGCTGGCCCGGACGCCTCTGAGACCGTGCGGGCGCTGGATGAACAAGCTTGTCAGCGCGTGACATCTGCCGCGGGCAAAGCGCGGGCTAAAAGGCTTTGCGAAAGCGGGATGGAAAGGTTTCGCCTGGGGGGCACCTTGCTGCTTTCTCTGCTTCTTGCCATGCGGGCCGGTGCATTGTGGGTGTTGACATCCTTCGTCGGAATGCTTAGGCGTTGCTGGCGCTGGATCAGGCATCACCGTGTGGTGGAGCGGCTGGCAAGAGCCTGCGGACTCGCACTGATGGGCTTGTTGGCTGGTCTCAAGGGACTGCTGATCGGGGTGCTGCCGGAGCGACAAAGTTCAACGAGGACCTATGCAGCCTCGGCGCGACCTATGGCCAGGGCCAAGGTCCTGGGGTTCCATCCCTCTGGCAGGAGCCGCGCAGCTATTGGAGCTCTCATCATCCTGATCGTTTTCGCCCTGGTAGGCGCCTCCGCGGTGCGGGTGAGGGCTCGACTGGATCAGGCCGAGATCGAGAATCTGGTGAGCGAGGTCGAAGCCAGTCTAGCGCTAGCTGACCAGGAGGAAGGTAGAGAGGCCAAGATAGCTGCGTTGGCGAAAGCCCAGGAGTTGATAGAGCAGGCTCCTGACAACCAGAGAGAGAGCGCTGAACTGAGGCAACTCTCCCTGAGCTTAGCGGCCCGCTGGGACGGGTTGACTGGTGTGGTGCGGCTGCCCTTCGCCTTGGAGCTTGGACTTGACGACGACGGACCGGTGGCGCGCAGCATCGTGATGCGCCAGAACGAGATATGGGTCGTCGACCAGATGGGCCAGAGCATCCGCAGGTATGCCCTAGATCAGCAGGGAGGTGTCCTACCGGATGAGCAAACTCTGGCCTTGGACCTGTCTGGAAGCGAGGAGGCAGGATCTGAAGGAGAGATCTTAGATGTCGAGTGGGTGGACGCCGCGGGCGGACGGATCTCGCCAGCTCTGGCAGTCTTGACCAGCGAAGGCTCGATCGTGGAGCTGCGGGCCGATGGCTCGACTCGACCGATGGAAGTGGCTGGGGCGTCAGAGTGGCAGAGTCCGCGCGCCTTGGCCACATACCTGGGGAATCTCTATGTGCTCGATCCTGGTCATAAGAACATCTACAAATACGTCCCCACAGGCGACGACTATCAGCAGACGCCGACCGACTACATCGAGGGATCAGTGGACATAAATTGGGACAAGGTGGTGGACCTGGCGGTTGACGGCTTTGTCTACCTCCTGTTTTCCGATGGATCGGTAATGAAGTTTGCCGGCGGTCAGCCTCAGCCGTTTGCTCAGGAAGGGCTGTATCCTCCTCTCGAGAACCCTGTGGGCATGTACGCCAGCCCCGATATTGGCTCCGTGTTCGTGATGGATGGGAATGGGGCACGCGTCGTGGAGTTCGGCAGTGAAGGCAAGTTCGTGCGTCAATACCGGGCAGCATTGGACGGGGAGGACCCACCGGAGAGCTGGGGGACGTTCACGATGGATGCGGACCGCGGTCGGTTGCTTGTTGGCGCTCCAACGGGCGTTTACGGCGCCAGTCTACCCTCGTTGCATCAGGGGGAGTAGCGCCAGGCCGACAATCTCGACGAGACGGCGTATGGGCCACGTGCACTGCGAAGACCAGCTCAAAGGCGGAGAGGACGGCCTGTAGTTACATGGTCCGAGGACCGATATGAGCGCACCAGGGTTGGTAGAATCCTGTGGAGAGGGGAGCATGCTGCGCGGAGGCAAGATACATCAGGTCTTGGCCAAACAGATGACGTCGCGAGGCGAGGAGCCTCGTCTCCGCGTGATCGTCAAGTACCGAGAGCACGTGGCCAAGTCCAAGGCTATCGAGACAGCGAGGTTGCCCCAGCGACCATCCAGGGTGCTCACCGTAATGCCAGCGGTGGCCCTATCGGCGGCACCGGCGGAGATCCAAGCGCTCAGCGAGGAGCCCGACGTGGAACGAATCTGGCCAGACTTGCGCGTGCGGACGTGTCTCGACGTGAGCACGCCTTTGATCGGGGCGCCGCGCGTGTGGCATGAGGGGTATACGGGGG
>JBAVWD010000115.1:0-1639 GCA_049697655.1 Anaerolineae bacterium
CCGGCAGTTGTGGTGGGGACACCGCATCCCGGTCTGGTACTGTGACGACTGCCATGGGCAGACTGTGGCCACCGTGGACCCCACCGCGTGCGAACGCTGCGGGGGCAAGAAAATACGCCAGGATCCCGACGTGCTGGACACCTGGTTCTCCTCGGGGCTGTGGCCCTTCTCCACGCTCGGCTGGCCCGACGACACCGATGACCTGCGCTACTTCTATCCCACCTCGGTGATGGAGACCGGCTACGATATCCTCTTCTTCTGGGTGGCCCGCATGATCATGCTGGGCATGGAGCACATGGGAGATGTGCCCTTCCGGGAGATCTATCTTCACGGACTGATGCGGGACGAGGACGGGATGAAGATGAGCAAGTCCAAGGGCAACGTAGCCGACCCCCTGGACGTGGTAGCCCAGTACGGGGCCGATGCCTTGCGCTTCACCATCATCACTGGCAGCAGCCCGGGCGAAGACATGAAGCTCTACGAGGAGAAGCTGGAGTCCAGCCGCAACTTCGCCAACAAACTGTGGCAGATGGCGCGGTTCATCACCGGCAACCTGCCGGAAGACTACGAGCTTCCCTCGGGAGAGCCGGAGACCTGGCCAAACCTGCAGCCCGAGGACCGCTGGATACTGTCCCGCCACAACCGCACCATAGGGGAGAACACCCGCCTCCTGGACAGCTATCAGTTCGGTGAGGCGGGCAGACAGATCTACGAGTTCCTGTGGAGCGAGTTTGCCGACTGGTTCATCGAGGCCAGCAAGGAGCGCCTCTACGGGGACGACGAAGAGGCCAAAGCCACCGCGTTGCACGTACTGGTCCACGTCTTCGAACGCTCCCTGCGCCTGCTTCATCCCCTCATGCCCTACGTCACCGAGGAGATCTGGCAGCACCTGCCCCACGAGGGGGAGAGCCTGATGATCGCGCCCTGGCCCCAGCCGGCTCCGCTTGACGATACAGCCGAGGACGCGTACAAAGACTTCTGGCAATACACCCGCGGCGTTAGGAACCTCGTCCCGGACGAAGGGTGGGGCGCGGAGGCGAGGCCAACACTGCACACTGCTGCTGGCGAACTCTCCGAATACCTGTCCTCTCAGCACCACATACTTGCGCGGCTGGCGCGCGTAGATGCCAAGCCGATCGTCGCTGACTACCAGGCGCTTCCCACCTCCGGCAGCCCCCTGGTCAGCGGACGGCTGTCAGGTATGCTTGTCGTAGAAGTGGATGTCGACAAGGAGCGGAAGCGTCTGGAGCGGGAGATATCCAAGCTGGACGCGGAGATAGCTCGAGCAGAGCGGCAGTTGGCCAAGCAGGGCTTCATCAAGAAGGCGCCGCCCGAGGTGGTGACTAGGGAGCGTGACAAGCTGGAGCGATGCCAGACTGAGCGAGGGAAACTCCAGGAGAAGCTGGCGAGCCTGGGTAAGTAGCCCATGTTGCCCCTCGGACACATAGCGTACGCCTGGGGTGGCTTGAGGTTGCTTCAGGGAAGGGCCGGGCTCTTCAAAGGCGCCGACTACCGACTGGTGGCTCTGTGGGCCATGGCACCCGACCTGGGCGACAAGGCACTGGCCCTGACAGGGCTTTCCAGGCATCGAACGGGACAGGTATGGGCCCACACCCTGTTCTTCTGTCACCTGCCTCTG
>JBAVWD010000116.1:0-4161 GCA_049697655.1 Anaerolineae bacterium
AAGGGACTACTCTCACAAAGCACAGACGTATCTGACTACGTTGTGCAGCGTCAAGCCGAACAGACGAGTTGGTTCTTCGGGCAACCGCGCAGCGACAGAGTTCTTCGCCCAGACCACAGAATCGTGGGGATATACGATCGACGCGACACCCTTCCCGTGTCTGGATTTCCAGAGCGGAGAGCCATCGTTGTCCCGCAACGACATACCGTTTGCAGTCCACCCTAGCCCGTATTCACTGGGATGTGAGGCGACCGCTGAGCTGAAAACGGTCTCGACGGTCGAAGAGCTCGAGGAATGCACGTGCCATGGCCAAATCCTCCTGCTGAGGGACGCGATCACTGCCGAGCAGTTGATGCCCAAGAACTTCGTGTTCTACAACCCCGAGCATCATCAGAGGATCTATGCCCTTCTGGAGGAGAAACGGCCGGCTGCCATCATAACCGCCACCCGAAGGAATCCCGAACTGGTGGGCGCCCTTTACCCCTTTCCCATGATCGAAGACGGCGACTTCGACATACCGTCGGTGTACTGTACAGACACGGTGGGGGAGAGCATCGCTGCCCACACGGGAAGGATGTTCAGGCTGAAGATCCATGCCCAGCGTATTCCAGCAACGGCGTACAATGTGGTTGCTCGCAAGAACCCCACCGCGAAGGCGAAGATCGTTGTCTGTGCACACATCGACGCATACGGGGATGCGCCAGGCGCGTCGGACAATGCCTCAGGCACAGTTGTGGAGCTGCTCCTCGCTGAGATGCTGGCCGAATATTCTGGCCATGTGGGTATCGAGATCGTCGCCTTCAATGGCGAAGATCATTACAGTGCGGGAGGACAGATGGACTACCTGCGTCGATATGGAAAGGCCATGGAGGAGATGCTCTTGGCCATAAACATAGATGACGTCGGATATGTCCATGGGAAGACCGCCTATTCCCTCTATGAGTGCCCGGACAAGATTGAAGACAAAGCGGACGCTGTGTTTGGCAGTTATGATGGTATCATTAGGGGAGAGCAGTGGTATCAGGGCGATCACATGATCTTTGCGCAGAAGGGGAAAGCGGCCATGGCGATAACGGCGGAGCGATTCCCGGAGTTGATGGCCACCGTAACGCACACTCCCAGAGACACGCCCGAGATTGTCGACTGCGACAAACTCGTGGAGATTGCCGACGCCTTGCACAGCTTCATCACGCAGTTTTGAAGTCACAGTGTGACCGGACTATGCACCGCACAGGTGGGGTGCGACACATCGTATCTGTATGAATGCTGAAACAAGGGGGAGTCTCTTTCCGGATCCTTACTCGTGCGGTGCTGGATGCCCACAGGTGATCCGCCATCGCAATCCCTACTTTCCGCGCGGCGGTCCAGCTAGGACTGGCCTCTGTCTGCCAAACAGAGTCATCCCACCATGATGCCCGATTTGAACACCAAGGATATCGACGTCGAGAGTGTGGCCCAGCAGGCCCTGGAGGACTCGCAGTTCCTGTCTGAGCTGGTCGGAGGACTGTCCGACAGGGTAGAGAGAGTGGGCTACAACTGCCTGAGGGCTCTCCTCTTGGTAAGTGACGAACACCCGGAGCTGATCTACTCCTATTGGGAAACCTTCGTCGAACTGCTGCGCAGCGAGAACACCTACTTCAAGCTGCGCGGGGCCAACCTCATCGCCGCCATCATCGGCGCCGATACCGAGAACAGATTCGAGCAGGTATTCGATCAGTACTACGACCTGCTCGACGACAAGAGTGTAATCACGGCGTCGTACATCGCCGGAAACTCAGCCAGGATCGCCCGCGCCAAACCGGGCTTGCAGAGCAGAATCACGAGCAGGCTCCTGTCCATAGACGAGACCCATCACCCACCCGAGCGCAGGGACCTCATCAAAGGCTTCGCTGTAGAAGCCTTCGGCCAGTACTTCGAGGAATCCGACCACAAGGAAGAGATCCTGGAGTTCGTGACGGCGCAGTTGGAGAGCAAGAGCCCGAAGACCAGGAAGTTAGCCAAGTCCTTCCTCAAGAAGTGGGCGGCCGACAGCTAGACCACTATCCGGGGGCATCCGCTGGAGCACGGGCCATCGTACCCCCTTGCGCGTGGCTTAAGGACCTGGTCTCTCCACGGCTGGCACAGCCCGCGAGGCGACTCCTCCCCCCACGGCAACCTTGATCGTCACCACGGCGAGTGCCGCGTACAGCCAGAATAGAGTCACCGAGTGGGGGAAGTCCAGGTTGAAGAAGTAGTGGTCGGTGAGCCCGCCGACCATGGCTCCGAACAGGGCCGCCGCCAGCCCCAGCAGAAGGGGTTCTGCGTCGGAATCCGGCTCCGTGCGCCGCCAGGCCACCGCAACGTGGGCGAAGAAGACACCCATGATCAACAGGAAGGCCGCCAGCCCCACCAGCCCCATCTCCTCGGCGATGAGGAGATAGACGTTGGAGACTCCGATGTAGATGTCGATGGATGGAGTGCCTCCGAACCCCACCCCAAACCACGGATAGCGGGAGATGAGGGTCAGCGCATCCTTGTACTCACCCATCCGCATCTCTGTCGCCCTGTCCTGGATCAGGAACCCGGCCTGGAGGTGTAGGATGTACTCCCTGGTCTGTGGGAGAATCAAGATCACCAGTAGAGCCAGGGCCATCAACGGCAGGAGACGGCGGTATCTGATGACCCCCAGCATCAGTAGGGCTGCTCCGATGGCCACAAAGCTGCCTCGGGAGAAGGTCAGCAACAGGCAGGTCAGCATCACGCCCAGCATCGGCACCAGCCACTTCCTGGGGATCAGCGGCTTGCGGGCGAACAACTGAGGCGCACTCAGAGTCACGATGAGGATCAACAACCCGCCGAGCACGTTGGGATTCACCGAGGTGGAGATAGCCCTCATGGGGAGATCCGGGTTGTCTTCGATGAACCACAACAGGCCCCACCCAGACGGGTAGTGGACGACGCGCAGCATGGACAGCAGGCGCACCGTCAGCGGACGGGGCAAAAAGTACAGAACCACCCCCATCGCCGCAGCAGCGAAGCCAGCCAGGATCAGGATCAGTAGAATCCGCCTCAGCTGTCTGTGCTCCCTCACGGAGTTCGTCACCACGAAGAAGAGCATCACAGCGATGATGATCTCCACGAAGTGGCGCAGTATGTCCTTGGTGATGCCAGCGTGGGCGGTCCCCGCAACGAAGGCCACAAAGGCCAGCAGGATGAAGATCAGAATCGGCAGGTCCAGGGGCGAGCTTACGAAGCCTTCTTGAGTCCGGGTGGAGACTCGGGCCAGCCACACTCCGAACACCGCCAACAATACGGCGTCCAGAAACGTGGGGTAGAAGCCGATACTGAAGGGGATGGCTGCGAAGGGCAGCAGACAGACTACGGCGATGAGGGCGAAGAGCCCCAGCTGCGTGCTTCTCAGCATAACGAGGCCCGCCGCCAGTCCACCCAGAAGCGCCAGGGTGATGAAGGGGTGCACAAGGGCCAGCACCAGTCCGCCGGCGACCCCGAGGACTACGCACGCCCCAACCAGCGCTAGGCGTACAGGCCAGCCGCCTCGCAGCGCGAAGTCACGCAGGTCCAGCCACAGGCTGTCGAGCCGGCCACTACGGATCATTTCCGTGCCACACAGATTACCGACAGCCCGAAGGGAAGATCGATCTTCCGCAGCAGCCAGCGCTCCAGAAACAGCACCTGGGCCAGAGAGCGGTTGATGGCTGAGGGGAGGCTGTGGAGATCCGACCTCGCCTCGCTGGCCGACCTGGCCGGGAGTTTCTTGGCGACACGCACCGCTGCCTCAATGGGGAAGAGCAGCGTATTGGCGTGGGCGATGCGCTCCACGGTCAGTCCGACTCTCTCCACCTCTTCTACTACGTCAGCCCTGGTGTATCTCTTCTTGATGTGGACGGCCACGTCGTGTTCGCTGCGCAGAGGGTTGTAGGCAGGCAGATTGAGGATCACGCGACCACCCGGCTTGAGCACCCGGCTCAGCTCCCTGAAGGCCATGCCACCCTCATCGATGCAGCAGATGACGTCGAAGGAAGTGACGAGATCGAACACCTCGTCGTCAAAGGGTAGGTCGGTGATGGACGATTGGGCCAGCTGACATCCTTCCACCTCCCGGCCCGTGGCCAACCGAATCGCTTCAGGGGAGATATCCACGCCGACCACTCCACCATAGGG
>JBAVWD010000117.1:0-3811 GCA_049697655.1 Anaerolineae bacterium
CCAACTCACAGCCGGTCAGACGCATGGTTCGCCAGGCGAAAAGGGATGGGGTGGCGATCGACATGACCTACGGGCGCAAGACCAGGACGGTGATCGTCCTCGACACAGGCCACATCATCACGGCAGCCATCCAGCCAGAGACCATAGTCGGCAGGCTGGGGCAGCCTGTCAAAGGCAGCCAGACAGAAAGAGACTAGCATTCATTCAGGGCACCTCCTCCCGGGCGATCACAGTCAGCACCGTCTCACGTCGCGCCAAAGGCAACGCCTGGAGGTGCCGCCGGCCGACCTTACGGTTTAGACAGCAGCACCAGCTTGCCGCACCGTCTTGTGCGGGACAACGGGGAGGGCATCATGAAAAGCGTGGACCCCAAGAACGTGAGAAAGTCAGTGATCGCCGGTACCTGGTACCC
The DNA here is from genome assembly GCA_049697655.1 of Anaerolineae bacterium. Taxonomy (GTDB): domain Bacteria; phylum Chloroflexota; class Anaerolineae; order UBA7937; family B3-Chlor; genus JAUVXJ01. The sequence continues at coordinate 413 of JBAVWD010000117.1, forward strand.
TGGTTCAGCCTCGGCTCTGGCCAACACGATCGAAGGATTCCTGACCGCTGTGGGCGTGCCGCCTATCCAAGGAGAGTTGAAAGGCCTGGTCTCACCCCACGCGGGCTACTCATACTCCGGTGGCGTCGCGGCACATGCGTATAAGCAGTTGGAGACCAGGGAGTACCCAACTGTAGTGGTGGTCAGCCCGGTGCACCAGCCCTACAGTGGGCGATACCTGGCGACCAGGAAGAGCTACTACGAGACACCCTTCGGCCTGGTGCCGGTTGACACAGAGTTGCTCGGTCAGCTAGGCAAGGAGGTCGGGCTGACCCTGCTGGACCAGGACGGGGAACACTCTCTGGAGATCCAACTGCCCTTCCTTCAGCATATGCTGGGAGAGTTCGCGCTGCTCCCAGTGATGATGGGGGATCAGTCGCTGGCCTCATCTCGCCAACTGAGCACAGCACTGACCAAGGTCCTGGCAGGAAAGGAAGCGCTCCTGGTAGCCAGCTCCGACCTGGCGCACTTGCATTCCTACCAGGAAGTTGTGGAGCACGACCGAGTAGTCCAGAAGTTCGTGAACGACTTCGATCCGGAGGGCCTGGCTCAGAGCCTGGCCAGGGAAGAAGCCCAGGCCTGCGGTGGCGGGCCTATCGTCACCGTGATGCTTGCCGCCCGCGAGCGTGGGGCAGACAAGGCCGAAGTGCTCAAGTACATGAACTCCGGCGACGTGACGGGGATCAGGACGCCAGGCCAGTACACCGTGGGTTACCTGGCGGGAGCGCTCTACAAGGCTGCATGACCCGCCGCTGGGGCGGAAATGGGCCTCACACCGTGGGGGCGATGGTGTGGATGGCAAACTCGCGGTGCCCGAGTATCTCGGCCTTGGTCAGCTTGCCTGAAGCTACCTCCAGGATCTCTTCGAACAGCCGCTGGCCCATACTCTCCAAGGTTTCTTCACCATCCAGTATGGCCCCGGCGTTGACATCCATGTTCCCCTTCCAGCGCTGGTAGAGGGGACTGTTGGATGAGACCTTGATCACAGGCGCGATGGGTGAGCCTACCGGCGTGCCGATCCCAGTGGTGAACACGACGATCTGAGCGCCGGCGGCCACCATGCCTGTGACACTGACCACGTCGTGGGCCGGTCCGTCCATGATCACCACGCCCTTTGTCAATGGCCTCTGGGCATACTCGACCACCTCCACGATGGGAGTCGTGCCTCCCTTGCGGATGGCCCCCAGCGACTTCTCCGCCAGAGTCGTTAGCCCGGCCTCGATGTTCCCGGGACCCGGTTCCGCTTCGCGGACGTCCAGCCCCAGGGCCTTGATCTTGCTGTCAGTGCGCGAGGTTATCTCCCAGATGCGCCCGCGCACCTCATCATCGGCCGCTCTGCCGGCCAGAACCTGTTCGGCCCCCAGCATCTCGGGCGTCTCCGTGAAGATCGCGCTTCCCCCCTCTTTGATCAGAATGTCGCAAGCCACCCCCAGCGCTGGGTTGGCGGTCAGGCCAGACAGGGTGTCCGATGCGCCGCATTTCGCCGCCACCATCAGCTCGGAGGCTTCGACTGGCTCCCGTTGGGCACTCCTCGCTTCCTCCAGCAGCTCTCGGGCCAGTTCCGTTCCCTTCGCGATGGCATCAGCCGTGCCCTGCATGTTTTGGGTGGTAATGGTCTCCACCCTCTGTCCAGCTTCGCGCAGCTTCTCGCCCAGCAACTCCGCGGTCAGCATCTCACAACCAAGCCCCACCAGGAGCACCCCTGCGACGTTGGGGTTGCTGCAAGTGCCGGTCATGGCCCGGATCATGTGCTCCCGCTCTTCGCCCAGATGGCCGCAACCATGCTGGTGTCCGAGATAGGCGGTGCCCGGCACTACCCTGCTGATTTTCTCTGCCACACCCGCCGCACAGATCACGGTGGGGAACACGAGCACATGGTTTCTTACGCCGACTCTGCCATTGCTCCTACGATACCCAAGGAACTTCATGCCTGGTCCCCTCTACCCTTCAGCCCCTCAACGTTGTGCACGTGGACATGTTGACCTCTCGCGATCTTCTCAATGGCCAAGCCAATGACCTCACCATACTTGATCACTGGCTGCTCAGCCTCGATGTCCACCAGCGCGATCTTGTGTCCGAAGGGTATTGGCTGCAACACGGTGACCCCGAGGGTGCTGTTGCCAACCTCTATCTCCAGGGATTCCCCCTTCTCGAGCGGCCGCAGTGCAGTCGCCACGTTGTCCTTGGCATCTACCACAAGTATGTCATGCGACATCGATGATGCTCATCCTCTACTGGTCATGGTTCTGGGGCCCGATTACTCTCCCTGCTATGGAATCTGCCCCTGCAGGATCGTCACCAGCTTCTCAGTGTCGATGTTGCCCCCTGACACGATGCACACCACCTTGCCCTCGCCAGCCTTTCCCGTCAGCGCCGCTGCTACCGGCGCCGCCCCGGCGCCCTCGGCCACGACGCGGTTGCGCTCGACCAGCAGCCGTATAGCCCCGGCGATCTCTTCCAGCGAAACGACAATCGACCCATCAAGTAGTTGGCTGACCAGTGGCCACATCTCGGGCAAAAGAAACGGAGCCCCCATGCCGTCCACGAATGTGGACCTGTACTCCACCTCCACCGGCCTTCCCGCCGCGAGAGAGGGAGCGAGAGGCGCAGCCGTGTCCACTTCAGCAGCATATATCTTCACATCTGCACTTTGTGGCCGTATCGCGGAGGCAATCCCGGAACTCAGAGCGCCCCCACCATAGGGAACGACCACCGCATCCACATCCGGCAGCTGCTCGAGAATCTCCAGACCGATAGTCCCATGTCCGGCGATCACATGTCGGTTGCTCACGGGGTGGATGAAGAACCCCTCCATGCCCCTGTAACCATGATCGCGCAGAATCTGGAACCAGTCGGCAACCGGAACCTTCACGATTTCGCCGCCCAAGCGCCTGATGGCCTCCAGTTTCGTCTCTGGCGCGTGATCGGGGACCACGATCGTGCACTCCAGCCCCATCTGTCGGGCGTACCAGGCGACACCTTGCGCCATGTTGCCAGCGCTGGCGGTCCACACGCCCTTCCGCAGCTCCTCTCGATCAGCCAGTTGCAGTACATTCCCTGCCCCACGCAGTTTGAAGGAGCCAATGGCCTGAAGGTTCTCCAGCTTGAGATAGATCTCCGCCGGGGCGTCGTCGACATTCAGACGCAAAAGGGGGCTGTCCGTGCCCACGCCAGCGATCCTCACGCGGGCGGCGCGGATCTCGTCCAGTGGTATGGGCTTCAATTTTCTCATCACAGGCCATCCTTCCCGCCATCCACCCTTGGAACCCCCTCGGACGCGGACCCAGACGGGCTCCCGGCCGGCACTCCCCTTCCCATCCTCGGACCGACACGCCTATCATAGCACCGCTATCACGCATT
>JBAVWD010000118.1:0-8418 GCA_049697655.1 Anaerolineae bacterium
TCCCTGGCCCAACCAAGGCCGAACCCTGGTAACCAGTCTCTGGGTGGTTTCCTGAGCCTTCTGCTCGTAGAAAACCCCTATGCTGACCCTCTCGCTCACAATCCAGCGCTGTGGAGAGTGTTGACTCTGTCGGCGTCGGCCCTGCTGGTGTCAGGAGTGATCCTCGTACTCTGGCATGGCAGGGCACGCACCCCCAGGACTGACTTGGAGTTCGCCCTCATCGTCGCCACCCTCCCCCTCGTTTCCAACATTGGCTGGGTCGACTTGTTCGTCTTGCTGGTTTTCCCCTATGCGGTACTGCTCAAACACGCTTTGCAGGGGCAGATGAGGATGCGCTGGATGGTGTCGAGCGTCATCAGTGCGGTCTGCGTCAGTTTTCCCCGCTTGCAGGACCTCTTCACCAACCTGGTGGCCAGACACGAATCTCTGGTGCACAATCCGGTGTCCATGGCATTGCCGTTCTTTGGATTGATCCTCCTTTGGGCGGCAACGGCTGCCGTCTTGTGGGAATCACCCGACCAGGAGAGCCCCCTTGGAGACGGATGAGGGTGCTCCCTCTAACGTCCGGCTTGCCCCGCAAGCCTGTGTGTGGCACTATTCGTACGTGTTGTCCACCACCAACCGGTTCGTCCTGAGGCTCAGAGGCAGCCACCTCACTCCATCGGATGACATCCAGCCCTATGTCTGAAGAGCAAGCGATGCCGCGCATCAGCAGCAACGAACTAAGACTCGCCACACTCATCGGTGTCATTGCCGTCGCCGTGGCTCTTCTGCCCTATGCCACGGGATACCTGGGGGGCGCGCCCGGTTGGGAGTTTGGCGGGGTGGTCATGAACTTCGAGGATGCCCACGGCTACCTGGCCAAGATGCGCCAGGGGGCAGAAGGCAGGCTCTTGTACCAGATACCCTTCACCTCAGAGGATCACGACGGCGCCTTCGTGGGCGGCTTCTTTCTGGCCTTGGGCTGGATCTGCGCCGTCACCGGCCTGCCTGTGATGTGGATGTGGCACCTATCGAGGGTGGTCTTCGGGTTCCTTCTCCTGCTATCTGCCTACTTGTTCATCGCCTTCTTCTTGGAAGACCGCAAGGAACGTCTCGTGGCCTATCTCCTGGTCTGTTTCTCGGCCGGGTTCGGCTGGGTCGTCCTCCTCACAGGCCGCTTCTCCATCTTGGGATTCGATCTCTTGGACTTCAAGATGCCTGAGGCTCACATCTTCTTCACTCTGCTTACTTTCCCACACTTCGCTGCAGGCGCCACTTTGTTGCTGCTCATTTTCATGCTGTGTCTGCTCCTGCACAGAACCCATCGGTGGAGATACGCGGGCCTAGCCGGCCTGGCGGGCCTGATCCTCGCCATTGTGCACCCTTACAACCTCCTCATCGTCGCCGGGACGCTGGTCATCTGCCTCCTGGTCATCATCCGGGGGGAACGGCGTGTGCCGTCCCGCGAACTGGTGGGTATAGTGATCATTGGCCTCATGGCCCTGCCTGTTTTCATCTACTACGAGTACGTATTCGCCACCAACCCGATCTTCGGCGCCTGGGCCGCCCAGTCCGGCAGCCCTTCTCCTCACCCCCTCCACTACCTCATCGGCTACGGCCCATTTCTTATTCTGGCCTTACCGGCCATGCTGGAGCAAGCCAGAAAAGCAGAAGCCGACGGCCTGCTGCCCCTGCTCTGGGTGTTGGTGGTAGCCCTGCTGCTCTATGCTCCCTTGAAACAGCAGCGGAGGATGGTGGAAGGCGTTCACGTCCCCCTCAGCATCATGGCCACGGTCGGCCTGTACTCCTACTATCTGCCCAGATTGGAGCAATCGAAGACGGTGAGAAAGCTGGTCACCCTCAGAGGGCAACCCTTCTCCCGGCGGAGGTTCAGGAACTTCGTCGTCTTCCTGGTGCTCGTGTCCACCGTGCCCTCCAACCTCTATATCGTAGCCAGCCTCGCTGCCACTGCCGTTGGGCACCCGTACCCTTTCTTCCACGAGCGGGAGGAGAATGAGGCCATCAACTGGCTGGCGGAGGAGACCGCGCCCACCGACACCGTTCTAGCTGCCTACGGCACAGGTAGCTACATCCCTGCGCGCATCAACCACAGAGTCTTCGTTGGCTACTGGGCAGAGACAACCCGAAACGAAGAGAAGATAAGTATGGTTGATCGCTTCTTCCAGGGGGAGACACCCGACGCCTGGCGAGCGGAACTCCTTGAAGCATACGACATCGCCTATGTGTTCTACGGTCCACGAGAGGTACTGCTGGGCGATTTCCACCCCAGTGATTCGGCGCATCTCTCGCCCGTCTTTGAGAACGAGCTGATCACCATTTACCGCGTCCTCCAGCGAGACAGTTGAGGGAGCGCAGGTTGCAGGCCATGGCTCCAGCACGCCGTCACAACCGACTTGCACGGGACCTGCTGGCCGTGTTCCTCCTGGTCGCGGGAGTGAGGCTGGCGCTGGCACTTCCCCAGATGCAACCCCACTACTTTGACGCCTACTACTACTACAACGTGGCCGAGAATCTGCACCTCGGTCGCGGCTTTGTCGTGGACTTCATCTGGAACTACCTGGACAAGCCTGCCGCCGTCACGCATCCCAGCAACCTGTACTGGATGCCGCTCACTTCGATCATCGCAGGTGTATCCTTCGCCGTGTTTGGGGTCTCTTTCCGCGCCGCGCAGATACCATTTGTTTTGATATCCTCCCTTCCTCCTCTGCTGGCCTACTACATCTCATGGCGCGCGCAGGCCAGACGCGACTACGCGTGGCTAGCCGCCATCCTCACCACTTTCGCCCCCTTCTATCTCAAGTACTGGGCATGTCCGGACAACTTCGCCCCGTTCGCTCTCACGGGTGGGCTGAGCCTGCTGACCATGCACTTGTTGTGGGACAAGCGCCAATCCAGGTACGCCCTCTTCACCGGTCTGCTGATCGGCCTCGGCCATCTGGCCCGGGCAGACGGCCTGCTGCTCTGGCCAGCCTTCGCTCTCCTGCTCATCATCATCCTCTGGCGCCAACGCCGTGAGGGTATCCATGGTTCCCTCGCAGAGGGGTCGGACAGCAAGGCGGTCACCATGGCCAACTGCGTCGCCTGGCTCCTGGCAGCACTGGCCGGGTATCTGGTGATTTTGGCACCCTGGTTCTGGCGCAACTGGACGGTCATCGGCAGCCCCTTGTCCGGAGCAAGCACCAAGACCATCTTCCTGCGGAGCTATGCCGACCTGTTCAGTTACTCGGCGGACCTCAGCCTGGGAAGCTACCTGGCCTGGGGCTGGAGTGCCATCATCCAGTCCAAACTATCGGCCGGCCTTCACAACCTGGCAGTGTTGCTGGGCGCCCTCCAGTTCCACCTGGCCCTCCTGGCCCTGGTGGGGCTGTGGCAGCTCCGCTCGCGTCGGGAGTACCTGCCTTTCTTCGTCTATGCCAGCACGCTCTGCCTGGCGATGACACTCGTCTTCACCTTTCCCAGTACCCACGCCAGCATGCTTCATTCCACAGGCGCCCTGCTTCCCTTCCTCTTCGCGGCGACCCTACCCGGCATAGATACGGCGGTGGGTTGGGTGGCGCGTCGAAGACGCACCTGGCACGCACCTACGGCAAGGAGAGTATTCCGCATCGGCTTGACCGTAGTCGTGATCACTATCAGCCTCTTCGACTACAGCCGCTCCGTGTTTCTGTCCCTCGACCCTGTCAGGTTGTTGCCCCTGTGGAACCAGGCCAACACAGGCTACCTGACCGTCTCTCGCTGGCTGGATGAAAATGCGCCCGGCGAGCCAGTGGTCATGGTGGTGGATCCTCCAGCCTACTACTACTTCACCCATCGACCTGCCATCGTCATTCCCAACGAGGAAGTCGCCGGAATCGTCCAGGTAGCTGAGCGCTATAACGCTGAGTACCTCATCTTGGAGTACGACCACGTGCCATCCCTCGATCCCATCTACCGTGGTCAGGCTACTCACCCTTCCCTCAGAGCCGAGCACTCCTTCATAGACGCAGCTGGCAACCTGGTGCAGATCTACAGGGTGGGGAGGTGAACCCGGGATGAGGCGGCTGACTTTGCCCACAGCGCTGCTCCCACTCCTGGTGTCTGCAAGCGCTCTTCTGTACCTGGGATACTCCCTGCACTATGGCTTCGTGGGATTCCCTCTTGACGACGCCTGGATACACCAGACCTACGCTCGCAACCTTGGTCAACATCGACAACTCGCCTACAACCTCGGAGAACCCAGCGTGGGGTCCACCTCGCCCCTGTGGACCGCGATTCTCGCGCCAGCCTATGCGCTTCACCTCGAGCCCAGATTGTGGACCTATCTGCTGGGAGCTCTCTTCCTGGCCCTCACAGCCTGGCTCCTCCACCGTCTCAGTAGGCGGCTTTCCCCTCGCAGTGGGCTTGTGCCACTGTTGACTGTCGCCTTCTGCCTTCTGGAATGGCATCTGGCCTGGGCCGCTTTCTCGGGCATGGAAACCATCCTTTTTGTGTTCCTGTCGCTGCTGGTGCTGGAGAGACATCTACCTGGTGAGAGGCCATTGCTCACTGGTCTTGCTGGCGGGCTGCTGGCGCTCACCAGACCTGAGGGTGTGGTCTTGCTCCTCATCATTGCCGCCGATACTGTCTGGAGGCCACCTCAGGGTGCAAGCAGGCCGAGGTGGTGGAGCCTAGGGACATCCGCCATTCTGCTGGTGGGATTCCTGCTGCCGGTCGTGCCCTACCTGGCTCTGAACATGAGCATCACAGGCAACCCCTTCCCCAACACGTTCTACGCCAAGCAGGCCGAGTACCAGGAAGTGGTCGCCTCTTTGCCGGTTTGGGCTCGTTTGGCCAGAGTGACCTTCGTCACCGTCGTGGGAGCCCAAGCACTCCTGATCCCTGGCTTCCTCTATGCAGCCTACAAGGGGGCAAGAGACAGATCGAGGCCCATACTACTCTTTCTCGCCTGGTGGGCCGCCCTGATCACCATCTACGCACTGAGATTGCCGGTCACCTACCAGCATGGGCGATATCTGATGCCGGCCATTCCTCTCTTGGTCCTGCTTGGCGTATGGGGGACAGAGAACCTGCCGCGCCTGCACCGTATCCCAAAGAGGGCCCTTCTCCTCTCCCTCCCGATCCTGCTATTCATCTTCTGGGTCCGAGGTGCTCAACAGTACGCCACCGATGTGCGAATCATTGACAGCGAACTGAAAGCCGCTGGCCTGTGGATCCGAGACAACACGCCTGGCTCTGCTATCATTGGCGCCCATGACATCGGCGCCATCGGTTACTTTTCGGAGCGCTCCCTCATCGACACTGCGGGCCTGATCACACCCGAGGTCATACCGTTCATCCGAAGCGAAGAGAGGATCCTTGCCTTCCTCGAAGAGAAGGATGTGGATTACGTGGCGATCTTCCCGTCCTGGTATCCCACCCTGGCCAGTGATACCCGCTTGCGAACCGTGTATCGGTCCACCAATCCTTGGATAGTGGAAGCCGGCGGAGATAACATAGTGGTCTACGAGACTGCTTGGAGCGAAGCGCGCCGGTTTTCCACTACGGGTGCGCGCCATGGGTGGTGCGTCTCCGTCAACTCCGTCCATCCAGGGTTGCACCGTCAACGCTTCAATGATATACTTGTGGTGCACGATGGACAAAACCCGTTACTATCCCACGGGGTGAGGCCCCCATGGTCGACAAGATCAGAATCATGATCGTGGATGACCACCCGCTGTTCCGCGAAGGGCTTCGTCGCGTCTTGGAAGCGGAAGAGGATATCCTGGTGGAGGCGGAGGTAGCTGATGGCCATGAGGCCATCGCCCTGGCACGTGAGATCCGTCCTGACGTCGTCCTTCTGGACATCAGTCTTCCTTCCATAAACGGCCTTCAGGTCACACGCGAGATCAAGGCCAGCCTCCCCGACACGGCCGTGATCAACCTCACCGCTTATCACGACGAAGAGCAGATCATACACGCCATCAACGCGGGCGCCTCGGCCTACTACCCCAAAGAGGTGATGCCAGACACGCTGATGTTCGCTGTCCGGCATGTGACGCAAGGGCAATGGGTCATCGATGACAGAGTCCTCAATGAGGATGAGCTTGGCGACTGGTTGTTCGCCCAGTACCGCCAGATTGCGGCGACGGGCATCGTCGACGACTCGCGATTTGTGCCCCTCTCCGCGAGGGAGATGGAGATCCTGCAATACGTCGTCAGAGGCAGCAGCAACAAGGGGATCGCCCACGCCCTCCAGATCAGCCAGCAGACGGTTAAGAACCATATCTCCTCCATACTGCGTAAGCTGGATGCAAAGGACCGGACAGAGGCTGCCGTCTACGCGCTGCGCCACGGCTGGATACGACTGGCGGACACGAAGCCTGAGGAGTAGCGTGGCCACACGGGTATAACGTGGCTCCCATGGGGGCAACAAGGGAACAGTTGATGGAAGACGTCCACGAGCGACAAGACCCCGTCGAGCGCCTGGGGCAACTGGTGGAGACTGGCAAGCGGGCCTACACTGAGACGCAGAGCGAACTCCATGAGGTCGAGGTCCTCCTCGGGCAAACTACCGGCGAGGTGCAGAAGCTCGACCAGCGGACCGCCCAGGTGGCCAACAAGGTGCGCCACATCGAGGCGAACCTCAACAGCTACCCCCGGGAAGACATCAAAGAGGCATACTCCGCCTCGCAAGCATCGCAACTACGCCTCGTGATGCTGCGGTCGCAGGCAGAGCAACTCCAGGCCAGGAAGGCGAACCTTGAGGGCCTGGCAGAATGGCTGCGGAGCTTTCTGGATGTCGCAGATCACATCCCGGGGTTGAGCGAACCAGGAGAGGGCTTGACCACTTCCTCCCTAGGAGCCGACAGCGTGATCATGCGCATCATTGAGGCTCAGGAGAGTGAGCGCAAGCGACTGGCCAGGCAGATGCACGATGGGCCAGCTCAGTCCCTCACCAATCTCATCCTGCGAGCCGAGATCGTGGAGAGATCATTCGACCTGGGCGCAGACCAGACTCGAACCGAACTGACGAATCTCAAGAAGGCCGTCAACGCTGCTTTCGAAAAGACCATGGACTTCGTGTTCGAACTCAGCCCCATGATGCTGGACGACCTCGGGGCGGTGCCCACCGTGCGACGGTACGTAGAGGACTGTCAAGATAAGAGCGGGCTCAGCGTCGCTTTCGATGTGGTGGGAGAGGAGCGCCGCATGGCACCCTACGTAGAAGTCACGATCTTCAGAGTGATCCAGGCACTGCTGCACAATGTCTGGCAACACGCTCACGCCAGCCACGTGCAGGTGACCCTGAACTTGCAGGGCTCCGCGATCGGGATCACCGTGGAGGACGATGGGAGTGGCTTCGACGTGGACGAGGCACTGGCCTCGGCGAAGGAAAAAAAGTCCCTCGGAATCGCAACCATCATGCAGCGGCTGGAGATGCTGGGTGGGACCATCCAGTTCGAGAGCAGCCTGGGACGCGGCACCAAGGTGACCACGAAGATCCCCGCAGCCTGAATCCCCCTGTGCGTCTCATACACGTCTGTGTGTTGGGTGCAGCCCCGCATAGTACCAAAAGGCTATTGCCCTGCTGTCGCCTGCCCTATATAATGTAGACAAAGGTTGGTCAGTTGTTGACCGCACTTGGAAACAGAGGGAAAGGAGGTGATGTCTGGTGTTGTACTTGCCGCAAGAGGAAGGGCAAGGTATGGTTGAGTATGCGTTGATATTAGTCCTGGTGGCCATCGTAGTAATCGCCATCCTGCTGCTCCTGGGTCCGCAGATCGGCAACATCTTCAGCCGTATCACCAGCGGTCTACTGCGAGCCGGCTAATAGCCAAGCGATATAGCCTTGCCAAACATAGAGCCCTACTGTCACAGTAGGGCTCTATGCATTCTCCCCACCTCCGCGTTGGGGATCACGTGCATGTCAGCAGCGTCTGGCTCCGCAGGATGCAGCAAGTGCTGCGCCGGGCGAGTCCCTATGCCGCCAGATGTTGTGGTACTAAGTTCCTATTGCCTTTCGGAGGGCGATGCTGTATCATAGGACCTGAGGTTTAGTGCGCGCTGCGCTGAGCTCGGTACATGCTGCCTGGGGAGTGTCCCCCATCGAAGGGACAAGCCCACATGGTCCCGCGATCTGATATTCGGCTCACCATCGAGTCTTGGCCTCGCGTTAACGTGCGTCTGTGATCGTGGGCTGGTGCTCGGATGCCGTGCCCATCCAAAACTGGTTCAGGCAGAGACGAGGTGAGCGTCTGCTGCCGGCGCATATGTCTTTGAGAGCTGTGACAGCTCACCTTGCCCATACGTGGTCGCGGCGAGACCCGTGGCCACTGGTGACCGGACCATCCTCTGCACCAGGCAACGGCGGTCAACACGGGGTTCAGTCACGCGTGAGGCACCCTGGTGGGATGGGATACGCCAAGCGCAGACAGGGGGAACGACAGATGCTGAGAC
>JBAVWD010000119.1:0-3850 GCA_049697655.1 Anaerolineae bacterium
GTCTACTACATGGACCAGTATCAGAAGCTGGGCGTTGATGGCATCTCCATTGGGTCCAACGACCTGACCCAGCTGGTCCTGGCCATCGACCGCGACAGCGAAGTGCTGGCGCCACTGTTCAACGAGATGGACGAGGCGGTTCTGGATCACATCCGGCAACTTCTGGAGAAGGCACGGAAGTTGGGCATGAAGAGCTCTATCTGCGGGCAGGCGCCCAGCGTGTTCCCAGAGTACGCCGGCAAGCTGGTGGAGTGGGGCATCGACTCCATCTCCGTGAACTGGGACGTCGTGGAGCAGACCATCAAGAACGTCGCTTCCGCCGAGATGAAACTCCTGCTAGAGAAGGCTCGAGCCCGAGACTAGTGGGCCTTTCATGCCCGTGCCACTCGGTCGGCGGGATGTCGGGATATCGGACTGTGGTGACAACCCTGGCATGCCTTAAGAGGCCGCCAGGGTTGTTCTATCCTGAGGCCGGTCGCTGCTGCCCCCACCGTTTGCCGGAAGTAGCAGATCCGGTCGAAGCCCATCAGGTGGCCGCACGGCATGTCGTGCGGCTACGATTCCATACTGGTCCGTTCGAGCACCGAAACAGGAAAACCCCACCGTCGGCCCTGGCACCAACCTCTGCGCCCATCATCTTGCCTCCAACGGGGGCAGACAGCACCATGCCTTCGGTGTGTAGGGGAACTCCAGCGAACCGTCGAGCCGCTTTGTGTGGGGTGAGACAAGCAGAGGGGAACCATCACACTGGTCCCCCTCACTTTGTTCCGCAGGTGAGCCAGCGCTCTGGCTAGTCGACCTTGAAGAAGCGGTTGGCAGGGGTGCCGCAGATGGGGCACGGGTCAGTGGGCTTGCCCTCCACAGTGTTGCCACAGACCGGGCACACGTAGTAGTCAACCACCGCTACCGTCTGCCCGAGAGTATCCAGCGCCTTCTGGTACAGCTTCGCGTGGATCTGCTCCACATCGTTGGCGTTATCGAAGCTGCGCTCAGCCTTCTTGAAGCCTTCTTTCTTCGCGTCGGCGATCATGCCGGGGTACATGCTCTCGAACTCGTAGGTCTCCCCTCCCACAGCCGCAAGCAGATTGTCCTTGGTGGAGCCAACTCCCTCCATGGCCCTCAGATGCGCGTGAGCGTGAATGGTCTCCGCCTCGGCGGCAGCGCGAAACAGTTTGGCCACCTGCGGATATCCATCTGCGTCCGCCTGCTTGGCGAAGGCCAGGTACTTGCGATTGGCCTGCGACTCACCCGCGAAGGCCTCCTTGAGATTCTCCAGTGTCTTCGACCCCTCTAGTTCTGCCATTGTGACCTCCTTCTGCCTGGATCTGATCCATACAGGCAAACCGCGCGATGTCGTGCCTTATAGGTAGTATACCAAAGCCACGAGACCGCGTCAACACTACGTCGCAACCGAGACCCCACGGTTCCTGCAAGCTTGCGTCGCGTCCAAGCCGGGGTACAATCAATTGGCGGCCAGCACAGGAAGGGAGATCTCCATGACCAGCAGTAGGCCCAACACGAGGAAGCTCATTCGCAGAGAGGACAGCGTCCTCATAGCCATCGACGTCCAAGAGAAGCTGATGCCCGTCATCGCCGAGAAAGAGAAGGTGATCGACAACGTGGTACGGCTGCTCAGGTTCGCCCAGATCATCGGCCTCCCCATCATCTTGACCGAACAGGAGAAGCTGGGAAACACCGTCCCTGAGGTTCTTGAAGTCTGGCAGGACCTCAGGCCCATCCGCAAACTGGACTTCAACTGCTTTGGCTGCCAGGAGTTTGCGGACCAGGTCCGCGGCATCGGGCGAAAGACCCTCATCCTCACCGGGGTGGAGAGCCACATCTGTGTCGCACAGACCGGCCTCGGCGCCGTGCCCAACTACACCATCCACGTGGTCAGCGACGCCACGTCGTCCCGCAAGCAGGACAACTGGAGGGTGGCCCTGGAGAGGATGCGCCAGGCGGGGGTGGTGATCACTTCCACCGAGATGGTGATCTACGAACTTCTACAGCGCGCCGGCACCGACGAGTTCCGGGCCGTGCTGCCGCTGGTGAAATGACCGACTACTGCCCGCTTGCTAAGGCGGAGCAGGTCTGTTTCTTGCTGGTGCTGTGCTAGCTCGCTCATGTACGGGGGCGTGGGCCCGGGCCGATGCAGTCCGCTCGCGGAGCCGCAACCGCCTGTGATACAGTGGTTGCAGCTGCCACCTGGCATTGTCGGAGGAAACGTATCTGCTTTCTTGCAGGACTGGCGCGCGGTTGTACACCGTCACAGTGTTTGTGCCAGGTTCACGCATCTGTCGCAGTGCGCAGGAAGCCAATGCTGGCCACATCCCCTGTTGCGCCCGCTTCCGCTGGCGCATACTGGCCTTAGGTGCTACAATAGCGCCTCAATAGTAACGGTATCTTGACACTACGATGCACGGAAGAGGTGAAAGCAATGAAACGTTACCGCAAGGTCCTGATTCTGGTCATGGTGCTGATCTTCGGAGGCATTCTGGCCTGCAGCCCGACTGGGGACGGCGGGGCAAAGCCGGTGGTGGAGGTCCTCTCCCCGCCCAGCGGCAGCAGGGTAGCTGCTGGTGAGGAGATGGAGGTGCAGTTCCGGGCCACCGACGAGAAGGCCGTGGTCCGGGTGGAACTGGAGGTCGAGGGTGAGGTCGTCGACACCCAGACTAGCCCGTCGGCCGAGGGGCAGCCTTCGTTGACCGGGATACTGCGCTGGACGCCCACCACACCCGGTTCGTACAACTTGATGGTCTACGCCTACAACAGCGACAGGGTCGGCAGCACCGGTGTCGGCATCGAGATCGAGGTCACCGAGCGCGCAGGCCCGGTGGGTGCCACGCCTACGCCAGAGGAAGTGAGCACCCTTGGTCCTCCTCCCACGGCCACGACTGCCGTCGGCCCAAGTCCCACCGCGGTGAGCAGCCCTGGCCCTGGGGGCCTGCCCTACGAGGATGACTTCAGCGATGCTGGTTCCGGATGGGAGGTGGGCGAGTACCCCGATGGCAGTGTGGGTTACGGGGACGGATACTACTATGTCATCAGCTCCGTGGAGAACAAAGTGATGTGGGGCGTGGCCAACCGTTCCTTCGACGATGTGGTGGTGGAGGTTGAGGCCACCCAATTCTCCGGACCGGCGAACAACGACAACTCCTACGGCGTGCAATGCCGTCTGCAGTCCAACAATGACGCCTACCATCTGCTCATCAGTGGCGACGGCTTCTACAGCATCGAGAAGGTCTCAGGCGGCACTTTCACGAGACTTGTGGACTGGACGCGTTCCGACGCCATCAACCAGGGCGACGCCACCAACGAAATCCGTGCGGTGTGCGACGGCTCCCGCCTGGCCCTGTACTGCAACGGCCAACTGCTGGCGGAGACGACTGACTCCACCCTCACGCAGGGGGACATCGCGTTGGTGACCGCCACCTATGAGCCGGAGGCCACGGAGATTCATTTCGACAACCTCAAGGCTTACGCACCCAGTGCCGAAGGCCAGCCAACTCCCACCCGCACCGTTGCTGCACAGGGGGGTGCATTGCTCGAGGACGATTTCAGCAATCCCTCTTCGGGCTGGGAGGTGGGCGAGTACGGCGAGGGAGCCGTCGGATACCGAGACGGGTACTACTTCGTTTCCGCCGCCGCCGAGAGCTCGTGGATGTGGGGCGTCGCTAACCGCTCCTTCGGCGATGTGGAGGTGGAGGTTGACGCCACACAGTTCTCCGCCCCTGCCAACAACAACAACGCCTACGGGGTCCGTTGTCGGCTGCAGGCCAATAACGACGCCTACCATCTGCTCATCAGCGGCGATGGGTTCTATAGCATCCAGAAGAGCACGGGCGGCACC
>JBAVWD010000120.1:0-3589 GCA_049697655.1 Anaerolineae bacterium
TATCTCAACGCCTTTTACATAGACAAATACGAGGTCACCAACGCTCAGTATGGCCAGTGCGTTGTGGCTGGGGTCTGTCAGCCGCCAGAAGTGACTTCGTCCACCACTCGCGATTCCTACTACGGCAACTCGCAATATGGCAATTATCCGGTCATCCAGGTAACCTGGCACGATGCCCGAACGTAGTGCGAATGGGGGGGCAAGCGCCTACCCACGGAGGCGGAATGGGAGAAGGCGGCACGAGGCACCGATGGACGGATTTATCCCTGGGGAGATGACTGGGACGGCAGGAGGCTAAACTACTGCGACGCCAACTGTTCCGCTGATTGGAGAGATGAAGCCTTCGACGACGGGTACGCGGACACGGCGCCCGTGGGGCACTACTCTCCGCAAGGCGACAGCCCTTACGGTGTGGCTGATATGGCCGGCAATGTCTTGGAGATGACGAGCAGTCTGTATTGGGACTATCCTTACGATCCGAACGATGGCCGCGAGGACCTTGAGGCGGATGGAAACCGGGCGCTGCGTGGTGGGTCGTGGGGGCACCCTCAAAACAACGCTCGCTGCGATGCTCGCGGCGTCATCCTGGGTCCGGACGACTGGACCGACAATACGGGATTTCGTTGTGCCAGGAGCTCGCCATAGTCTTCTGTCCCCCGTCAACTGTCTCCTGAGGGGGTCTAGGGGGGCACAGCCCCCCAGAAGCGCGCGGCTGGACACGAGCGGGGTGCAGATAGAAGTTTGAAGACATGATGCAATCCCTATCCCAGGAGGCATTCCCTGACGGGGGCAAGTGTCGAAGCAGTGTAGGAGCGAAGTAAGGCGATGATCTCCAACCCCTTTAGTTATGGCAATCCCATCCGTGATCCCGATCGCTTCTATGGCCGGCGGTGGGAGGTGCAGCAAATCGTGAGCAGGCTGCTGAGCAGCGCCGTAGAGAGCACCTCCGTCGTGGGGGAGCGACGCATGGGGAAGACCTCGCTGCTAAACTACATCTCCCACCCCCAGGTTGCGCCCACATTGGGGTTGACTGCCGACAAGTATGTGCTGGTCTACCTGGACTTCCAGGGGCTGGCCGACATCACACCCACTCGTTTCTGGCAACGGGTGCTGGGCAAAATGGCCCGTACTCTGGAAGATGCCGAACTGAAAGAGTGGGTCGGCGCGGTGAGGGATCAGGAAGGGATAGAGCTCTTTGACCTGGAAGACCTTTTCGATCTCGTGGCGGACAAGGGACTGCGAGTGGTGCTGCTGTTCGATGAGTTTGAATACATCACCCAAAGTCCCAACTTCACCATAGACTTCTTCGCTGGCCTGAGGGCCCTGGCCATTCACCACCCCATCGCGCTCATTACTTCCACTCGTCGAGAGTTGGTGGAACTATGCCACTCCAACGAGATAAAGGGCAGCCCCTTCTTCAACATCTTCAGCAGTGTGGTGCTCAAGCCGATGAGCGCCGAGGAGGTGGATGAACTGCTAGCTGGCTTGCTGGCCGATGCACCGTTCCCCCTCACTATTGAGGAACGCGACTACCTGCACCACCTGGCCGGATGTCAGCCGATGTTCGTACAGATGGCAGGCTACTACCTGTACGAAGGTCACCAGAGAGGGTATGAAGGCGAGGCTCTATATCAGTTCGTGGAAGAGAGCTTCGCCCAGCAGGCCGATCCTCATTTCAACTACCAATGGAATCATTCCACAGAAAGCGAGAAGATCACCATCCTGGCTATGCTGGCGCTGAGCCGAGCGAAGGGAGAGAAAGAACCTGCTCCCGACGCCGAGCAACTCTCGAAGCTCCATCCCAGGGCCAAGCACGACCTGCGCGACTTAACGACCCGGGGGCTGGTGGTCGAAGATGGTGGGCGCTACGCCCTCTGTTCTCCTGTCTTCGCCGACTGGATCGTTCACGAGATCACGGCCGCTGCAGGCGAGAAAGAGGGAGAGCAAAGCGCCGAGGCATGGCTACGAGGTCATGAGGAAGTCGATAAGGGGCTGGGCGACAAGGTGAAATCCGTCCTACCCGGCTTCAACAAGAAGTACTGGCCCATCATGGGCGCTTTCGTCAAAGAGCTCTCACTGAAGCTGATGGTGGATGAGGTAGTCCATCTGACCACCCTGCTGCTCACGCGATAACCCGACCACCACTACCCCAGATACCCCAAACCCCTCAGGCGCTCCTTGATCTCCTCCTCCGCTTCCTCTGTGTACGCGGTCTCGTGCAACTCCCTGGACGAACCTTCCTCGCTCTGGAGGAGAGTGACCTGGTTTCTGAATTCCTCGGTGAATACCTCTGAGAGCACCCGGCCGTCCATGTCCTGAGGAACAGGGCACTCCATAGCGTAGAGGACCGTCGGGGCCAGGTCCTCGATGCCCGCGCCCTCTATGGCGGCACCCTTCTTGACTCCCTTGCCGGTCATGATCAGCAATCCATGGTCGCGGTGCATACCGGAGTATCTGTAGACCGTATCCACCGTGATGTTGGAGCCAAAGTCGGCCAGCCCGAAGAAGATGTTCCTCTCATCCCGAGGACGGAGGACAAGGTCGGGCGCCCGATCCAGATAGGGTCCCTGGTAGATGTCTTCCCTCTTGTGTATCTCGCCAATGAGAGGCTCGCCTGTACGAGGGTGAACAAAGCCACGGGCCAGGCGCATGATCTCCTCACGCACTTGTTCGTACTCCCGGCCGGGCTCCACAATGCCCTCCGGCTCCCTGCCCCTCACGTTGAGATAGATCGAGCCCAGGTGTCGACCGAAAGAGTAGGCCTTGGACCGGGACCAGTCCACATCCAGGAAGGACAGAAAGACCAGCTTCATCAAGTAGTCCATCGAGTACAGACCTTTGTACTCAGCATGCTTGGCGAGGCCAATTCTATCGGCGATGCGATGGACATTGCGCAGCGTGAATCCCGCATCGAACAGCCATCGCTTGAGTAGTCTGAAGGGATCTCGCTTCAATTGAAGAAGGCCAACCTCAAGCAGCCAGTTGTTGAGCACGATGAAGTTGTGGGCCGGACCCATTCCGTGGTCGGAGAGAATGATGATCACCGTGTCCTCATCCGCTCTGGCCACTATCTCAGCCAGTTTCTCGTCCACCCGCTGAAAGTACCTTACCACAGGGCCGCTCTTGTCGGCTCCGTCACCGGGCTGGCGCCACGGGTGTCCAGGATCCAGGTAATGCCAAAGCTGATGTAGAACGCGGTCCGTGTCGAACAACACCACCATGAACAGATCGGTGGGGTACTTGTCCATGAGATATGAGACCGTCCTGGAGCGCAGATCGAGCAGTTCATCGCAGGCCTGGAAGAAGCTGTCTCGCCGCGACTCCGCAAAGGTCTCCGTGGGATAGATGGTGTAATACCCGATCTGATCTCTCAGTTCCCGCCACAGGTCAGCTGGGTAGCAGAAATCCTGCGCCGCGTAGGGCGTCATCCAACCGCTGATCATGTAGCCGTTGACTTCCTCCACGGGATAAGAGATGGGCACATTGACCACCCCTACCTTCCTGCCCTGACTGCTAAGGAGTCTCCACAGGGAGATGCCATCTCGCTGGCTGGCGTTCACGGGGGGAAAAACGTAGGTGCCCTTCCGGC
>JBAVWD010000121.1:0-14547 GCA_049697655.1 Anaerolineae bacterium
GATGTCCACAGTGGTGGCCTCTCCCTCCAGGATCTCCTCAGCCAGCAAGAGCCCACAGATTGGGCCGTGCATGAAGCCGTGGCCGCTGAACCCATTGAGGCAATAGAAGCCCTCCAGTTGAGGGACCTTGCCCAGGATGGCCAGTGAATCCGGGCTGACTTCGTAGAGGCCGGCCCAGCGATTCAACACCCCAGCGTTCTCCAGGCGGGGCATGCGGGCCACGGCCGCCTCCAGATGCGTCAACTCCCACTCCGGGTCCACGCTCTGGTCGAAGCCCTCCTTCTCGTGAGGGTTGGACATCCCCGTGAGCACACCCTGGCCCTCCCGATGGAAGTACAGGCTTTGAGCGAAATCTATGACCATGGGGAAGTCGTGAGGGAGTCCCGGAATCGCGGTGGTCACGGCTATCTGCCGGCGCAGCGGCCGCACTGGGATATCGATGCCGGCCATGGCCCCCACCAGGGCTGCCCAGGGCCCAGCCGCATTGACCACTGTGCCGGTCCTGACCCTGCCCTGGTTCGTTAGTACTGCGCTGACCCTGCCGCTTCTCGTCTCGATGGCGGTGGCCTCGGTGTCGGTGAGGAGGCTGACCCCCAGGCGCCTCGCCCCCTTGACGTAGCCCTGAACTACTCCCGATGGGTCGGCCAGCCCATCGCGGGCGTTGAAGGTACCGGCCAGTATGCCCTTCGTATTGACCGGATAGGCCCTCTCCGCTACATCCTCGGGGGACAGCCACTCTGTGTCCACCCCCAGGCAACGCTGCAAGGCCACGTTCTCCCAGAAGACCTTCACATCATCCTCTTTGGAGAGCAGGAACAGGTAACCACACTGCCGGAGGTCTATCTCCTGCTCCAGTTCGTCAGCGAAGCGCTCCAGCATAGGGATACTGTGCGAGGAGAGCCGGATGTCTATCTCGTTGGAGAACTGGTAGCGGATCCCCCCAGCGCAGCGGCCCGTGGACTCCTCACCAAGGAACCTGTTTCTCTCCACAAGCAGGACGTCGGTACAACCTTTGCTGGCCAGATGGTAGGCTGTGCTCACCCCCATCACTCCCCCACCGATGATCACGACGTCGGCTGTATCAGGAAGCATGGCCTCTCCACTCATGTTGCACGACGCCACAAACATACTTCGTATTGGTGCTCTGCGTGAGCTGTGCCGACCATGGGGAGTCCTGTGGGGTGCGATGCTGGGGCTCAGCCTGGGCGCTGCTCGCGCCAAGCCCGGTAGAATTGGTCGATGCCATCGAAGACCAGGTCTGGGTGATAGGTGGAATCCTCCAGTTCCTCGCGCGTGGCGATGCCGCTGAGGACCAGCACGGTGGTGATGCCAGCGTTCTTCCCCCCGAGGATGTCCGTCTCCAGGCGGTCGCCGATGATGGCCGTGCCCTCCCGGGTGACGCCCATCTGCTCCATGGCCAGATGGAGTAGCGTCGGTTGGGGCTTGCCGATGATCAGGGGCGCGACGCCCGTCGCCGCCTCCAGGGCGGCCAGGTTGGCCCCATTCCCAGGCACCAGACCTTCCTCCGTGGGAAGGGTGGTATCAGGGTTAGTGCCGATGAGGGTGGCACCTGCCCTGATGGCCAGGGCGGCGACCCTCAGCTTGTCCCAGGTCAATTGGCGGTCCAGGCCCACCACCACGTACTGGACGTTCCTTTCTGTGAGCTCAAAGCCCTCCTCCCGCAATGCGGAGAACAGGCCGTCCTCGCCGATGGCATACACCCTGGTCCCCGCGGGCGAAACCCGCGCGATGTGAAGCGCCGAGGCCTGGCTGGAGGTGAGGATGTGGTCCTCGTTCACATCCATGCCCATGCCCGCGAGCTTGGCCACGTATTGCCCCGGCGTCAAGGTGGAGTTGTTGGTGGCCAGAATGAACGGCACCCTTTCTTCAACCAGGTAGGTCAGGAACTCCCGCGCACCGGGCAGGCTCTCCTGCCCACGGTAGAGGACCCCGTCCATGTCCACGATCAGATTGCTGATCTGTCTGAGTACGTTCAAGTCGTGCTTTCGCTGACTCATCAAGACCCTATACCGTCGCTTCTCTGTCAGACCCCGCTGCCGTCAAGAGACCCCAGGTGACAGGTGTCGTTGAGGAGGAGTACTCGATACCGGCCGTTCGCGCCCTGCAGAACGTTGACAGCGGCGTTGTCCTGGCCGATCCTCCAGAAGGCATCGCCGACCAGCCCCAGAGCCGAGCAAATGAGCACGCGGTTGACCACTGTGTGGGAGACCAGGAGAATCGTCTCTCCCTTATGGGCGCTGGAGATCTCTTGCAGGGCCGACCAGGCTCGTTCCTGGACCTGCTGGAGGCTCTCCCCTCCAGGGAATCTGGTCAGGAGTGGGGTGTGCACCCAGGTCTCGTGGACTTCGGGGTCCTGAGCACGCGCTTCCTCGGGGGACAGCCCGGCCGACACACCGTAGTCCACGTCGGTCATCCCTTCCAGTATCGCCACCTCCAGGCCACAGGCCTCTGCGATGGGTTGTGCCGTCTGGAGCGCCCTCTTGAGGGGGCTGGAGTAGATGGCCGCGATCTGCCAGCCGGACAGCCTATGGGCGAGTGCCCGCGCCTGGCGTCGGCCCGTCTCGTTCAGTTCGATGTCTATGCGGCCCCGGAACCTCTCCACCCGGTTCCACTCCGTTTCCCCGTGGCGCACGAGGACCACCCTCGTCTCCCTCTCACCTGACATCTTCATACTCGTCCACCGTGTCGATGTCCAGGAACAGAGTGGGGTCGCGCACTTCCACCATCTCCACCTCGTTGTCGTGGCGCTCGATCACCTGGCGTCCACCCTGGTCTCCCTGCATCTCGAGGAGTTCGGGGAAGAGAGTTCGCGCGAAGAGCACTGGGTTCCCTCTCTGTCCGCGATGGACCGGGATGACGATGGGCGCCAGCGTGCGGCGGTACCTGGCCAAGATGCTGTCGATGAGTTCGGGCGTGACATGGGGCTGGTCCGCCAGCACGAACAGGCAGGCTTCGCAGCCCTCGGGCAGCGCCTGGAGGCCAGCCCGAACCGAACCGCTCTGTCCCCGCTCCCAGTCCTTGTTGACCACCGTCACCACCCTTCTGTCCCTGACCAGGGCGCCGATAGACTCGGCTTCGTGGCCGAGGACCACCAGCACCTGATCCACAGAGGAGTCCAGTACTCTGTCCACGACGTGTTCCAGGAGGGTCTTTCCTTTCCACGGGAGCAGTTGCTTAGGGGAGCCAAAGCGGCGCGAGCCTCCTGCCGCCAGCACGATGGCCCCCACCCGCCCCCACACCTCCTTGACCGGGTCCTCCTGAGCCACGGCGCAGAGCAGCACCCGTTGCACCCTGCTCGACTCGAGGAGTGCGCGAGCAATCTCCCGGGCACTCTCCAGTCGGGCATGCGAAACCTTGTTGATCAGCGGCAAGACCCGGGCCCCGGGGGGCGCGTTCTTGAGGCCGCCTTCCGGGTGCAGCAACACGGCTGACACCAAGTCAGGGGTGATAATCTGGCCCAGCTTAGCCCCCGTCACCTGGGCCACGATCGCCGGGCGGTGAACGCAACGATCGTCCAGCGGGCGGCCTACGGCATCGGCTGCGGCTACCGGTAGAAGCACGGACGTAGTGGCCGGGATAACAGGTTCGTAAGGAGCAGGCGCCTTGAGGGATCGGCCCTTGGCTCCGTCGGCTTCCACGATGACGGTATCCACCTCGGCAAGGGCGACCAGTGCGTCAACCAGGGAAGGGTCGATGCCGATCAGCTTTCCGTCAGACTCGGAGAAGCCCGAGGCCACGGTGACCCTACTGAAGTCCGCCAGCGCGCGCCGGGCCTTCTCCAGCAGTACGTCTCCGTCTGGCTCCAGGATGGTATGGCCGCATCGTCCCTCGCGACGGATCATGGTCGTCGTCGTGGTGACCACTCTCCACCCTTCGTCGGCCAGCTCCTCGGCCAGGCGGAACATGGCGGTGGTCTTGCCCCCCGCCCCGACCAGGGAGACGACGGCTTTCCGATTCAATCTGAGTGCTCTCATCAAACGCACGCTGTCCACCCACCAACTCGGTCAGGCCCACACTGCCCACCCTGGTACCTAGAACAGAACCGGTTCCGGTGATACCCGAGGCACTGGGGCCGCGGTTCCTGGCGCGCTGTCCTTCCAGGGACTGAACACACGAAGTAGGACAAGCTGGAAGCTTGTCCTACGGTGCGAGCAGTGGCAGTATCGTCGCCAGGCGGGTCCAGATCAGGGCAGCTCCAGTGCGCGAGTGGGACACCGCGTGACGCACAACCCGCAGCCCTGGCACAGAGCCTCCTCCAGTTGAGCCTTCTCGTCCACTAGCGCGATGGCATGGTAGACGCAGCTGGTCTCACAGAGCCCGCAGGCGGTGCACAATTCCACATTCAGTCTGGGCGGCAGGTGAGTTGTGCGGAATCCACGCTCCTCAAGCTTCTCGATGGTCAGCCCCTTGATGTCGTTGACCGAAGCGTAACCGTGGTCATCGAGCCACCCATCCATCTCTTCGACGATCTTGCCGAAGACGCTGGGGCCTTTGAGGATCGCCGCGGTGCAGATCTGCACCGCGGAGGCGCCCACCATGAACATCTCTATGGCATCTGTGCCGCGCGACACCCCTCCCACACCAAAAATGGGCAGATCGACGGTCCGGGCGATGTCGAAGACGCACCGCAGGGATAGGGCCTTGATGGCCTGACCCGAGAGCCAGCCGTATCCATCCGCGCTGCCCATCAGCGGCAGACCCGTCTCCGTGTCGATGCCCAGACAGGGACCAAAGGAGTTGATGGCAGCGATGGCATCGGCGCCTGCATCCTTGGCGGCCTGGGCGGCCGCCTTCATCTCTCGCCCCAGAGGGCTTAGTTTGACGATGACGGGCACGTCCACCGCGTCTTTCGCTGCTCGGATGGCCGCGATCATGGGCGCGGGGTCCTCGCCTATGTAGTGGGTGGAAAGCTCCAGGGCGTCGGCAAAGGGTCTGACCTTGGGAGCGAGTTCTTCTATCTGAGCGGCCGTATAGCCCATGCTGATAATGAGGGGTAGCCCTGTCCGCTTGGCCTGGGCGTACTCCTTCTCGATATACTGCTCTGGCGGCAACTCGGACCATAGCTCGGTGTTGAGCATGGAGCCTCTACCGAACTGGGCCATACACGGCTCTGGTACCACCGCGGCCGTGGTGGAGATGGTCTTGGCCACGATCCCCCCGGCACCGCCCTCGGCGCAGGCCACCATGGCGTCACCATTCCAGGTGGGCGGACCAGCAGCGGGGAGGACGGGATTCTTGAACTCAATGCCGCAGATCTCAACTCGCAGGTCTGCCATTCCGGTCACTCCTCTTCTCTGGTAACCTCGACGGCTGCTGCGGCGATGGCCCAGCTTACCAGACCCCAGGTGCCCGCCGAAATCACGACGGCTAGAAAAAGGGAGAGAAGCGAGCGCGACGTATACTCAGGGCGAAAAACCCACCCCGCCAGGGCCATCAGTCCTGCGATGATGGCGAATATCAGGCCGATCTTCACCGGCACGCCGAGCCGTTCGTACAATCCACGCAAGCGGGTCATCGTTCTCTCCGTCGGGTTAGTCTTCTCCATGGGTCGGCTCTACATCCTCGCCCAGAGCTTCTGGGCCAATTCCCTGGAGCGAGCGCAGACGGCCTCTTCGTCCAGAGTCAGCAGTTGGCGGTCTCGCATCAGCACCTTGCCGCCCACGATGGTGGTACCCACCTGCCCGCCATCCATGCCAAAGATGAGGTGCCAGGGCAGGTTTCCAGCGTCCATGGGCGTGGTGGGCACATAGTCCAGCAGGATCAAGTCGGCGTAGGCACCGACCGACAGTTCCCCCAGGGGGGCGTCGAAGAACAGATTGGCGATGCGTGCGCTGTTCTTGAACCCCATCTCCAGCACCAGGTCGGCCCCCATCACCCGAGGGTCTTGCTGAGCTAGCTTGTGCACCAGGTAGGCCGCTTTCATCTCCGTGAACATGTTGTTGGAGAAACCATCGTTGCCCAGTCCCACGTTGACACCCCGCCGCAGCATCCGCAGGACATCGGCCACACCGACGGCGTTGTTCATATTGGAGCGCGGATTGTGGGCCACGTTGCTCCCCGTCTCGCGAAGGGTGTCTGTTTCGTAGGCATCGACGTGGACACAGTGGGCAGCGATGGTCTTGGGTCCCAGGATCCCTGCCTTCTCCAGCCGCTCCACCACGCGTAGCCCGTACTTCTTTAGGCTATCGTTCACGTCGGCCTTGTCCTCGGCCACGTGCAGGTGAAATCCTGCGTTCAGTTCCTTGGCCATCTCCACGGCCTGCTGGAGTGTGTCGTCGGAGAGCGTGAGGGAGGCGTGGAGGCCAAAGGTGCTGGCCAATCGTTCACCTTGAACTTGCTTGATGAACCTCTGGTTCTCTTGCAGCCCTTGCTGAGCGATCTCCTCGCCGTCCCTGTCGGAGACCTCGTAGCAGAGGCAGGCGCGCAGCCCTGACTCATCGACAGCTTCGGCAATGGTCTCTAGGGACCCCGCAACCGCGTGCGGGCTGGCGTGATGGTCGATGAGAGTGGTGGTGCCGTGCCTGATGGCGTCTATGAGACAGACCAGTGCGCTGGAACGAACGTCATCTGGATTCAGAGCTTTGTCGAGCCTCCACCAGAGGTATTCCAGGATCTGAGGGAAGTTGGCGGGTGCCTCGGTCTTGAGGGCCATGCCCCGGGCGAAGGCGCCGTAGAAGTGGGTGTGGGCACAGATCATGCCCGGCAAAACTAGCCGTCCTCGGGCATCCAGCGTTTCCTCATCGGGATACTGTCTGCGCAGCTCCGGCGTGAGTCCCACCGCGCCAATATGAGAGCCCTTGATGAGCAGAGCTCCGTCGGCAATGAGTTCGTTCTTCTCTCCGAAGGTTGCCAGTGTGCCGTTGGTGATCAACATGTCGTGATTCTCCCCAAAGCAGGCCGTCCTTCCCGTCCAGCAAGGCCACGGTCCACCTGCGAGGCCACGGTGTGGCAAGAGCCGTTTACATCTTAGCCTGGGTGTTCCGGAAAATCAAGGTTGCCTCTGTCCAAGCAGCTCAGCAACAGGGGGAGGAGACCCGGGCTGAGATCGAGTTTCGTGAGATCCTCTTTCGATACCCAGCGAGCGTCCTCCACGTCGGACCCCACCGTCAGTTTACCGCTCACATAGCGACCGATCACGTCCACCAGGACGTAGTGGAACCGTATGCGCCCTGCTATGTCTGGCACGATAGCATCTCTGACTTCGATCACATCACCCGTTTCGATCTCCACACCGCATTCTTCCATCACCTCGCGACAAGCTGCCTCGCGGATAGTCTCTCCCAACTCCATCACCCCGCCCGGGATGCTCCACTTGCCTCTGCTGGGCTCCTGTCCCCGGAAAACCAGCAGGACCTGGTCTCCGTTGAAGACGACCGCGCCCACTGATGGCAGGGGCGCAGCGGGGTATTCTCTGCGCATCGTTTGTCACCTGTCTAACGAGGGGTACGCCCAGGGCCACTAAGACATGGCACCATGGCCCTGTTGGGCTGGCCTGAAATCCTCGACCTTCAACTGTAGCTCCTCTTCGTTGCGGTAGGTGCGCACTTGGGGTGTGTAGACCACATCGATGAGTGGAGCCACGTCCTGGAGGTAGTCGCTCATGCCGAAGGCTATCCCATCCCAGAGGAAGTTCCCATCGCTGAGAGAGAACTTGAGATGTCTATCACCCACCAACCTGCTGTCACGAACCGCGACGCCAGGGCTGAGCAACAGCGGTTCCGGATTCCCTGCACCAAGAGGCTCCAACTGTTGGAACAGGGAGAAGTGCTCTGGCTTCAACCCGCTGAGTGGTAGCTCTGCATCGATGTTCAGGGTGGGGCGCAATTCCTTCCCTGCCAGGCGCTCAGCAGCTATCTGGGATAGTCTGGCTCTGATGAGCTGGAGGTTCTCATTGATTGCCGTAAACCCGGCCGCTTTGGCGTGCCCGCCGTGCCTCTTCAAAAGGGACGCGCATTCGTCCAGCGCTGCCGTAATATCGAACTCGTCAACGCTGCGCGCGGAGCTGACGCTCAGCTCCTTTCCCGTCTTGGTGACTACCACCGGGCGATAGAACTCCTCGCATAGCCGCTGGGCCACGAGGCCCAATACTCCCTCATGGTAGTCGGCCGCCGCAGCGTAGAGCACGGGCTCGTCCTCCTGTTCCGAAACCTGGAGACGCGCCGCTTCCAGTGTGGCCGTGGTGGTCTCGCGGCGAACGCGGTTCTTCTCCTCCAGAGTCCGCGCTAGCTCCCTAGCGTGGGAGGGAGATGCCGCGGTAAGTAGCTGGAAGCTGAGCATGGCGTGGTCCATGCGTCCAGCCGCGTTGAGACGAGGCCCCAGGACGTAGCCTATGGTGGCGGCGGTAACCCTATCAGGTGACACGTCGGCCTCTTCCATCATGGCCTTGAGTCCGGGGCGCTGGGCGGTGGCCAGCTGGGCGAGTCCCTTCTTGACCAGGCTCCGGTTCTCGTCTACGAGAGGGGAAAGGTCAGCGACGGTGCCGAGCGCCACCAGATCCAGGAGGCGCTCTTCCTCCAGGGAAATGCTCTCCGAGGAAAGTGGAAGCTGCCCGTTGACCAACAGCAGTGCCTGAGCCAGCTTGAAGGCCATGCCCGCACCCGAAAGCCCCTTGAAAGGGTAGGGGCAGTCCTCTCGCCTGGTGTTGATCACGGCCAGGGCCGCCGGCAGTTCGTTCTTGAGGGAATGGTGATCCGTTACTATGACGTCAATCCCCAGGTTGCGCGCGCTCTCCACCTCGCCGATGGCGCGTGCGCCGCAGTCAACTGTAATGAGCAGGGTCACTCCCTGTCTGGCCAGCGTCCTGATGGCACCTTCATGGAGCCCATAGCCCTCGTCGACTCGATGCGGGATGTACGGCGTCACCCGCGCGCCGAGGCTTAAGAGGGTCTCAGTCAGGAGCACTGTGCCAGTCACCCCGTCCGCGTCGAAATCGCCGTATACCGCCGTCAGTTCCCCTTTGCGGATGGCCTGACGCACCCTGGTCACCGCATCGGCCACGCCCTTGATCTTGAAGGGGTCTGTGCTTTCGCACTCGCCGTTCAGGAAGCGGAGCATTTCTTGGGCAGTAGTGACGCCGCGATTGTGCATACACTGCACCAGCAGCGGAGGGATGTCAGGGAGTGCGGCGAGGAAGGACCTCGGCAGTGGGGGATAGACGTGCCACTTCGCTCTCTTGCCCGTCAAGCGATGCCTCCTGCTGGTCGTTGAGGCCGCGGATGAAAAGAGGGGGGAGTCAACAGCCTCGCCCTTCCCTGTGCGGTGACAGGTTCCGACAGAGTGCTTTGCCGCCGCAACGCCGACGCTGGGGCGCTCCAGGCTATTCTATCACCTCTTGTTTGGATGTCAAGTCTTGAAGTGGCAATGCAGCTGTGCTAGAATGTTTAGGTAGCGAGGCTACTGATGCGAGAGAGGCTGATTTTCATGGGGACGCCCCCCTTCGCCGTTCCTTCTCTGGAGGCGCTGGCCAGGGAGTATGAGGTGGTGGCCGTCGTCACTCAGCCGGACAGGCCCGCCAGGCGAGGTCGCCAACTCACTCCCTCCGCCGTGAAGGAAGCGGCCTTGCGATGGGGACTGCCAGTGCTCCAGCCTGAGTCATTGCGGCATGAGAACGTAGTGGCCCAGTTAAGAGGTCTGGAGCCCAGAGTCATGGTTGTGGCCGCCTATGGGGAGATCCTGCGTCCGCAGGTGCTGGCCATCCCGCCGGCCGGCGTGACTAACGTTCACCCCTCACTTCTGCCCAAGTACCGCGGGGCATCGCCCATCGAGGGAGCGCTGCTGGCGGGTGAGCAGGAGACCGGGGTGACGATCATGCTAATGGACGAGGGGATGGACACCGGGCCCATCGTTGCACAGAGAAGCGTGGCGATAGAGCTGGAGGACTCAGCCGGTTCGCTGGGGGAGAGACTCGCCAGGCTGGGCGCTGAGCTTCTCTTAGAGACGCTGGCTCCCTGGCTCGACGGGCGCATCGAGGCCCGACCTCAAGACGATGCTCAGGCTACTTACACCAAGCCCGTCTCCAAGGAAGACGCGGTGATCTACTGGGCACAACCGGCCATCGAGATCTGGCATCGCGTACGGGCTTACAGTCCGCGTCCAGGTGCGCGGACCTGGTGGGAAGGCGACCAATTGAACGTCCTTCGGGGGCGAGCCCTCGCGGAGTGGAAGGGGCAGGGAGGGCCAGGCCGTGTGGTGCAAACAACCTCTGGCGTGGCGGTGGTCACTGGCCAGGGTGCTTTCCTTCTGGAGGAGATTCAGCTGGCAGGAAAGCGGACCATGGGCGTAGAGGATTTCGTTCGCGGTCAGCGGCAGTTCATTGGTTCCGAACTGGGTCAGCAACCCAAGGAATGAGACAGAGGGGGCGTGATGAGCCCGATCTGGGGATGCCACCATTGGTGCTTCGCAATCTCTGGCACAAGTCAGGCAAGGAAAACGAGAGTGGGCGCGACGACCGGAAGTGCAAGGGATTCATTCGGGTTGCCGTGCTCCGAGGACACGAGGAGGAAAGTCGATGAACGTCTTCAATCGCGCTTTGACCGTACTACTGTTTGTGAAACTGATGATCGTCGTTCCAGTCCTGCTGATTCTTCCCGCCCAAATAGCCGGCCTGGCGCAGCACTACCTTGACGCTGCCTCCTCCGGCCTCAACCTCTTCCACAGAGCTGTTCTGGTCCTGGTCGGGATCATGGTCTTCATCATCTGTGGCCTGGTGCTGTACCTGGAGCTCAGAAGGCCAGCCCGGAAGCGGGTCCGGCTGCAAAGCGCCGCGGGAGGGGAGGTGGAGCTGGCTGTTGAGTCCATAGCGCAGCGCCTGGAGTATCGCGTCGACCAGCTGGCGGATGTGGTTAAGGTGAGGCCAGAGGTCAAGCCGCGGGGGAAATCTGTAGATGTGGTGCTGAACCTGGAGACGAGCCCTGACATAGACGTGCCGGCGAAGACGGAAGAGGTCTATCAGGTGGCCCGCGAGGTTGTGGAAGAGCGTATGGGACTGAAGCTGGGCAAGATCAAGGTCAACGTCAAGCACGCCCCGTACCCGAGCAAAGCGTGAGCGAGAGGGTCAGGAAGACACTGAACCCTTGATGACGATCTCACCTTCGCGGATCTCTATTTCGCTGATTTCCACGTCCTCGTATCTCTGTGCCGCGGTGATGAAGTCATCTATCTGTTGGGCGAAGGCTTCCACGAAGGTCTCCGGGATGGGGAATCCGTCGATGGACACCGATTCGACGACTATCCGAGCGTCGCCGCTATCCATCTCGATGGTGGCCACCGCCGTCACGGGCGCCTCAATGGGGCTGACCATGGTGCCGTAGAGGTGGATCTGCCCGTCAGTGAGCAGAATCTGGGGATCAATGATGCTCTCCGCCATGTTGAGGGCAGCGTACGAGGTCAGCTCCTCCTCCGTGATCACGAAGACGAAGCGGCCGTCTTGGTCTGGGACGATCCCGCTGCCCAGAGTGGAGACGAGGTCTTGCGCCTCCTCGGTGGACACGGGCACGGTCCTCTCCGGTGTGGGCAGTACTTGAGAGGAGGTCTGGCAGGGGAGGCAGGCCAGGGCCCAGACTGACAGTGCTACGAGCATCAAAACTGGATTGCTGAGTCGGGATCGCATGGGCTGCCGCGTCATCTCTCGAGGAGTGATGGGGCATTATACCTGCGACGTCTGAGCGTGTCAAAGGATGGGGTATGGATATCCAAGAAGCGAAGGCTGTATTGGAGAGCATACTGTTCGTTGCAGATGAACCGGTAACCGTGGCGCGATTGGCCAACGCACTGGAGGTGGATCGATCTCTGATCAAGGAAGCGGCTCGATCGCTCTCCGAGGAGTATGCGGGCCGAGGCCTGCGGGTCCAGTACCAAGATGACCAGGTGCAGATGGTGACCGCGCCGGAGGCGGCACCATACGTCGAGAGGTTCCTGGGCCTCCAATACTCGGGAAAGCTCTCGGCGGCCGCGCTGGAGACACTGGCCATCGTAGCCTATCGACAGCCCATCACCACGCCACAGATAGAGGCGATCAGAGGGGTGGACTGCCAGGGAGTGCTCAGAAGCCTGATTGCCCGGGGACTCGTCGAAGCCGTGGACCGACTGGACACAGCGGGAAGACCAATGGTCTACGCTACTACGTTCGAGTTCCTGCAGTACTTCGGTCTGGCAAACCTGAAGGAACTGCCAGAACTGGAGGATACGGAACCCATCGATGAGTCCTAGGCCTGTGAGGATCATCATCTGGCTGCTGCTGATTGCAGCCCTTGGTGGCGTAACGGCGTACCTGGTCGTCGCCCCACTTCCAGCATCGCTGGCCGCCATTATCTTCACGCCCACCCCAACAGCCACTAGCACACCGACGCCGACCCCTACCTCCACTCCAACACCCACGCCCACGCCGACCCCCACGCCGGAACCCCTCAGTCTGTCGCTGGATGCGGAACCACGAGAGGCGGAGCAGGGAGATACCGTGGTGGTCGCTGTTCACGCGAATCGGGAGGTGGACCTTACCGGCTCGCTAGGGGAGGAGCCGCTGAGTTTCGTCTCGTTGGAAGGCGGCTACTATGCCCTGGTTGGGCTTTCATCGTGGGACGCCGTGGGGACACGGCAGCTGTCTGTGGAGGCAAGGAGTGCGCTCGGTGAGGTGGTCCAGGTGACCGGCACGGTGACGATTACCTATGGGCAGTTCCCCACGGAGCTGATAGACATCCCCGACGAGAGAGAGTACTTGTTGGACCCAGAGATAGTTGTTGCAGAGAGAGAGAGGCTGGCCGCCATCTATGCCCAGTTCGAGCCTGAGGTCCTGTGGCAGGAAGCGTTTGGATATCCGGTGCAAGCCATTACGGTGACCTCACCGTACGGTGCCGTGCGCCAATATGAGACCGGCTACGGCCGTCACGCTGGTGTGGATCTGGACGGCGAGACCGGCGACGCTGCCTTCGCCGACGCCGCTGGCAGGGTCGTTTTGTCTGAGCCTCTCCAGGTACGAGGGAACACGGTGATTCTGGACCACGGCATGGGGGTCTATAGCACTTACTGCCATCTCTCGGAACTCGCCGTGCAGCAGAACGACACGGTGGCGAAAGGTCAGATCGTCGGCTATCTCGGCTCCACCGGGCTCTCCACGGGCGCGCATCTCCACTGGGAGCTCAGAGTGAACGGCATTGCCGTCAACCCGTGTGTCTGGACCAGACGAAAGATGCTGCCGTGAGTTGTTTTCTCGACGGGCGCGACGTATAATGCCTATTGCTTTGTTTCTTCTGGTCTTGATCATGGCCCGACAGATAGTGCGACCGTTTCACAGGCCAGAATCGGCGAGGTCCGCGTGCCACGACCATCTACCATAGCTATCGACGGCCCCGCCGCTTCGGGAAAGAGCACCATCGGCGGTCTATTGTCGGAGCGCCTCGGCTACTTGTACCTCGACACCGGGGCCATGTATCGTGCCGTTACGTGGGCGGCTCTACAGAAGGGCCTGGACGTCAGCGATGAAGAAGCAATCAGCGCGCTGGCGAGGACTCTCAACATCGAGATCGCCAGGCCAGTGGGGAACGACGGGCGGCAGTACACAGTCCTGGCCGACGGTGAGGACGTCACCTGGCAGATCAGAGATCCTGAGGTGGACAGGCACGTCTCACCGGTCTCAGCCTATGCGGGTGTACGCAAGGCTCTGACGGAGCAGCAGCGGCGCGTCGCTCGCCAGGGTAGCGTGGTGATGGTTGGCCGGGACATTGGAACGGTGGTCATTCCTGACGCCGACTTGAAGATCTACGTGGATGCATCCCCCGAGGTACGCGCCAGGCGCCGATACCTCGAGATACTGGAACGCGGGGAGGAGGCGGAGTACGAGAGCATACTCCACGACATGAGGCGCCGCGATGGCATCGACAGTCAGAGACAGGTAGCGCCGCTGAGAGCTGCTGAGGATGCGGTGAGGGTGGATACCGACAACTTGTCGATAGCAGAGGTGTTAAGGGTAGTAGAGGAACTGGTCGACGGCTGGGTTCCTGACGTGACGAGGGACACCGGTACCTGAGGAGGCGAGACAGCGATGACTTTCCAGCGTTTTGCCAATGCGGTTCTACGGCTCCTGATCAAGCTCCTCCTCGATTGCGAGGTGAACGGTCTTGAGAACCTGCCCGAGGAAGGACCTCTGATTGCCGTGCAGAATCACATGATCTCCATAGACACAGTGATAGGCGCTGCCTTCATTGACCGGGAGATCATGGGCATGTCCAAGGTGGAGAACTACAGCAACCCACTGCTGTCGGTCCTGTTCAAGGCCTATGGTACTTTCCCCGTGAGGCGAGGCGAGGTGGACCGCCAAGCGCTTCGCACGTCACTCACGGTGCTGAAAGAGGGCAAAATCCTGATGGCGGCGCCCGAGGGCACGAGAAGCAGGAGCAACACGCTGCAAAAGGGGAAAGACGGCCTTTCTTACATCGCAGTCAAATCGGGCGCGCCGATCATACCTGTCGCCATCTGGGGTCAAGAGGAGTTCTGGAATCAGCTGCGCAGGCTGCGACGTACCAGGGTGAAGGT
>JBAVWD010000122.1:0-5827 GCA_049697655.1 Anaerolineae bacterium
AAGGGACCACTGCCTTTCACTGGCGACGAGATCCAGCAACTGAGGGAACTGGCGGAGGCAGGCCCGTTTCACGAGGGAACGGGGAGTTTCTCCAGAGATCGCAGCCTGAAGGATGCCTATCTGACTGCCATTGAACAGCGAGTGGAAATCGGGGATAGCTTCAAGGTGGTCGTGGACGCGGGGAACGGCGCGACAGGTTTGGTAGCACCTGATCTGTTCCGCCGACTGGGATGCGAGGTGATAGAACTCTACTGTGATCTGGACGGTCGCTTTCCGCATCATCTTCCGGACCCCAGCGAGACGAAGAACATGCAGGACCTGGTTGCCGCTGTGAGGCAAAACCAGGCGGACCTGGGGTTCGCCTACGACGGCGATGGAGATCGCCTGGGGCTGGTGACTGACAGTGGGGAGATCATGTCCGGTGATCTCATCGTGGCCCTGATCGCGGGTGAGATGCTCAAACGCGAGAGGGGAGTCGTGGTCTTCGATCTATTGTCGTCGCGCTCTCTGGTCGACGTCATCGAAGATGGTGGTGGAGTCCCGCGTATGGCGCCTACGGGCTACGCACGTGTGATGGCGGAAGTCAAACAGAGCCAGGCTTTGATCGGAGGCGAAGCCAGCGGACACATCTTCTTTGGGGATGACTTGTTCGACTTTGACGATGGGATCTTCGCCTCGGCTAAGGTGCTGGAGGCCCTGTCCAAGGCAGGACGCAAGCCCTCGGAGTTGGCAGCGGGAATCCCTCGCTACAGCTCGGCTCCAGAGGTCAAGTTGCCGTGTGCCGACGAGTACAAGTTCGAGGTCATGGATCGCCTGCGGGAGCACTTTGGCCAACGATTCCCCTTGGTGGACCTGGACGGCCTGCGCATGGAGTTGGGGGACGGCTGGGCCTCGGTGCGGGCTTCTCACACCACGCCCAGCATAGGTGTCGTCTTCGAGGCGGGGACCCACAAGCGGCTGGAAGAGGTGAGGGCCATGATCCGGGGTGAGATCGCAGAGTGCTGCGCGAAAGAGATCGCCTCGGGGGTCTTGGGGTTTGAGGGCTACTGGTGACGGACGCAGGTTGCCGCAGAGCTGGTACCGATACGCCGCGGATGGATTGCCGGGGTCGCACTGATAGGTGACACAGGTCTGAGAACGCGGCTCAAGAACAGCAGGGCGTTGAGGTTCTTACTGCCTGGCTGGCACATCAAGCGCTGGCTGCTGGCGCTCTTCCTGGGAATCATGCTCCTCAGCCTGGGGTTCGCCTATGTGCTCGTCCACCTCTACCGTACGGCTCCATTTCCATCCTACGTCTACTACCTGACGCTGCAATTCATTCCACACGTCCAGCGAGGCATCCTCCTGGGGACCATTGGAGTCACTCTCGTCGTCGTATCGTTCATCAAGCTGAGTCACACGTTGGTCAAGCCCTTCGTGGCCAACAAGGCAGCCAACGAGAGCCTGGTGGACATGGTGTACGACTACTATCATGGCCCAGCAGAGAAACCCAAGGTGGTGGTGTTCGCGGGCACCGAGGGGCTGTCGATGTTGTTGCGCATCGCTAAGGAAGTGCCCTGGCGGTTCACCGGCGTAGTTCCACCCATCGGAAGCGGTGCCGCTTTCGCCAAGCTACGCCGAGGCCTCGGAACGTCTGGTGAGGAGGTACTCTTTCCGACCACCGACAAGGTTCAGGTGAACGCCGAACTCGAGGACGGGACGATTCTGGCGGGCGAGTCTAAGATCCTCTGGAGAGAGGATGGAAGGCCCATCAGCAGGGTATGGCTGGAGTCCACGGCCGACGACGGTCCCGGCGCACCGGTCGCGGCTTCCCCCGAGTTGATCGAGGCCTTGGAGGCGGCCGATGCCGTGGTCATAGGACCGGGCTCGCTGTATACCAATATCATCCCTACTCTGCTGGTGCCCGAAGTCAATCAGATTCTAAAGAAAGGCCCGGCCAGAAAGATATTCGTGTGCAACATCATGACCCAGCCAAATGTGACCGAGGGCTATTCGGTCGCTGACCATGTGCGGGCCATCCAGAATAGCTGTGGGTTCAGATTGGACTACGTCCTGGTGAGCCGGAGCGAGCAGATTGCGGACTCGGTTCTGGCTCGCTATCGGAGCGTGTCGGCAGAACCCGTCAGGTCTGTCCCCGTGGTGAAGGACGACACGCAGATCATCTTGTTCGAAGACACGCCAGAGGAGTTGGTGCTGGTAGAGGGTGCCTTGCTGATCGAGAGAGACCTCGTGAAGCAGGTCGTGGAGAAGGGGCCCAACGGGGTGGAGAAGGTGGTTCTGCGCCACGACCCCCTGAAGCTGGCACAGTCAGTCTCGGGGATTCTGAGAGACTATGCGTTCCAGGCCAAGCTCGCGGTAAGCAGGGCTGTGTTCAAGGAGTATGACATCCGCGGAGTGGCAGACGCCGACCTGACCACAGGGGCCATTGAAACGATCGGAAGAGCGTTCGGCACCTACATCCAGCGTACAACTGGGCGAAACAAGATCGTCGTGGGCCGCGATGTTCGGGTCTCATCGGAGCGATTCTTCGATGCGGTGACTCATGGTTTGCTCTCCACAGGGTGTCACGTCCTCGACATAGGGGTCGTGCCCACTCCCGCTCTATCCTTCGCCCAGGAGAGTACTCTCGCTGATGGGGCGGTAATGGTGACCGCTAGCCACAATCCTGCGGAATTCAATGGCCTCAAGCTCCAGGTTGGGCCTTATCCTCTCGCCGGCGAAGGGCTACAGCACGTAGAACGCCTGATCGCCAAGAACCAGTACGAGACCGGCAAAGGATCGATGGAGAAGATGGATGTGCTTCCTCAGTACGCTCAGTGCATCCGCGATCGCATACACCTGAACCGCCAGGTGAAGGTGGTGGTGGACGGGGGGAACGGGACCGCTGGGCTTCTGGCGAGCAAGCTACTGGCGGATCTGGGAACTGACGTGGTCTCTCTGTACTGCGAACCCGACGGCCGATTCCCAAACCATGAGCCAGATCCTCTGGTGGAGGCCAATGTCGCTGAGCTAAAGGCCGTGGTGGCCAGAGAGCGCGCCGAGATCGGAATCGGCTTCGACGGAGACGGCGATCGGTTGGGTGTGGTGGACGAGCATGGCGCCATGGTGCTCCCCGACAAGTACGTGGCGCTGCTGGCCCGCGAGTTTCTGGCCGCTGGACCGGCCAAGATAGTGCTGGATGTGCGGTGTTCTCAGACGCTCGTCGACGACATTGCAGGACACGGTGGCATACCGGTGATGACCCGGTGCGGCAACGCCTACATCCTCCAGAAGATGAGGCAAGAGAATGCGGTGCTTGGCGTGGAGTTGAGTGGGCATGTGTTCTTCAATGACCCGCCCTTGAACTTCGACGACGCTGTGTTGGCGGCTGGCAAACTCATCGAGTATGTCTCCAAGGAGAGACGACCTCTTTCCGAGTTGGTGGGAGAACTGCCGCGTTACTACACGTCGCCCGAGATGCGCATACCCTGCCCGGAGACAGAGAAGTTCAGCATCGTGGAGGCCATAAAGGAGTCTTTCATCCAGACTCACGAAGTCATTGACATCGACGGAGCGCGTGTCGCGTTCGAGGGTGGTTGGGCGTTGGTCAGGGCTTCGAATACCCAGCCTGTGTTGTCTGTGAGGATGGAGGGGCGAACGGAGCAGGATCTCCGCCGCATACAGGATTCTGTGACCAGCCGCATAGCGCAGTTCTTGCCTATGGCGGGCGGCCTGTGGAACGAGGGCGCTCCGAGGAAGTAACGACGTGGCGACGACGCTGAAGGGTTCTACGAGAATGGACACAGAAGCCGGGCTCAAGATGCTGGAAAGCTTCCTCCGCCCCTGGCACGAGGCGGTCGCTGACCCACCGGCAGCTCAAAAGGGCGTGCTGGAACGGTTGCTGCAAGGTTATTCCCGCACGCAGTACGGTATCCAGCACGGCGCCGGTGCGGTGGGCTCGATTGACGACTACCGCGGGGCCTTTCCCGTGACAACCTACGAGCAGATGAAGCCTCTCATCGACCGGGTGATGGCGGGAGAAGAGGACCTCCTGCTGTACGAGCCGCCAGTTGGCTGGGCCATCACGCGGGGCACAACGAAGGGGGAGTCCAAGTTCATCCCCATGACCGCCTCAGATCTCAAGACGCGGGTGAGCGCTGGCCGTGCTCTGATGAACCACATCGCACGCACGGGCCAGTTGGATATTCTGCGCGGGGTGAACCTCAACCTCAACTTTCCATCGGTGGTGGGTACGGTGAAAGCAGGGGACCGAGAGCTGGAGTATGGGTACAGTTCTGGGATCTACGTGAAGCATACGACCGAGGCCACACCTTTGCGTTCCCTCCCCGCACAAGAGGACATAGACGCCCTTGGTGGGGGAAAGACGATAGAGGACTGGAAGCGACGTTTTGAGCTCGCCTACGAACGGTGCAAGGACGAGAACGTCACGATAGTGGGGGGCGTTGCACCTACCACCGTGGACTTTGGCCGCTACCTGCACCACGCCCATGGCGTGTACCCCAAGGACCTGTGGCGCGTGCGAATCATGACACTGGGGAGCGTCCCGGGCATAAACACCAAGTACCAGCCGATCTTAAGGGCTCTATATGGGTCAGTCAATATCGCCGAGATCTACGGCACAACGGAGGGGATGTTTGGGCAGCAGCGGGATGAGAAGCGCGCCTGGGTGCCCAACTACGATCTCTTCTTGTTCGAGGTCGAGACCGGAGGAGGCGTCAAGATGATGCATGAGATGAGGCCCGGCGAAACAGGAAGCCTGGTGGTCTCCACGCCGATCCTGCCTCGCTACAAAATCGGAGATCTGATCAAGGCCTTCGAGCCTCCGTACTTCCGCTGCATAGGACGCGACAAGCCGATCACACGCCTTCGTTATTGCTGGGACCAGGTGGTCACCATGGACCTCGGCCGACTGTAGCCACCTGGCGGACTATGGTCTCGGCCTCACGAAGACGCCGATCACGATAGCCAGACCGACGGCGATGATGATAAGTGGCCAGGTGACCTCCCACCCGATCAGTCCACCGAGGCCGATGGCCAGAGCGACAAAGGCCAGAATGATCCGCCCTCTGATCGGACGGCGGTAGGTGGGCATCAGGATGCGGATGATGACTTCGAGGGCGAACAGCAACCCGGCGCCGATGAAGATCACGCTCCAGACGTTTTCCCACGTCAGCCAGGGATACATGCCCAGGTTGACTGCCGCGAACGCCAGCCCTGCGAAGATGATGATCAAGCCCCAGACAATTGGTCCCAGTGCATCACCGCCTGACCACTGTTCCCCCTTGTCCCACTCTCGTTCGCCGTGATCCTTCTCGTCCTTCTCCTCTTTCTCCTGCTTCTCGTTCTTCCTGCGGTAGCTCTCTTCGCTCACGCCTCTGCCTCCTTTCCGCCCGCTGCGGTGCGCATGGTCACCGTATTGTAGTGGACGTTATGTCCTTCCGCAAGTGGCATGATCAGATGGCCATACCCGTGTTGAAGCCTTCGTGCATGGCGTCGAAGGCCCTGCGCGGTTCCCTGGCATCGCCAATGAGGTAGAGTTCGCTCACCCGACCCAAGAGATCATCGTACACGCTCTTCAGCGGCGAGACGCCTGTGGCCAGGACCACGGTATCTGCTGCGATGTGCCTCTTGGAGTCTCCCACGGTCACCTCGACACCCTGCGGCGTGATCTTCCTGGCCACGGCCTCAGGGACCATCTTCACCCCGGAGCGAACGAGATCCTGGAGGATGACCCAGCGTGAGGTGAGGCCGATGTCCCGGCCGAATTTGGGCAGCATCTCGACCAGGGTAACGTCCTTGATGCCCTTCCAGACCAACTGTTCCAGCG
>JBAVWD010000123.1:0-8428 GCA_049697655.1 Anaerolineae bacterium
AGCAGAAGAAGTTGTCCGGGTCACCGTTGTCGCCGGTCCAGCCGAGCATCCAGATATCGAACTTGCCGGCGGCTCTGTCATCCAGATAGGTGCTCCAGTCCTCTGTCTTCAGCTGCGGGTTGAGCCCCACATCGGCCCAGTAGGAGGCGATGGCCGAGGCAATGTCCTGCGGCACAGGATAGTAGGGGCGAGGGTTGGGCATGTACCAGAAGTCGAAGGTGAACCCTTCCTCCACGCCAGCTTCCTGTAACAGCCTTCTGGCTTCATCTGGATCGTAGCCGAAGTCCTGGATGTCCGGGTTGTGGCCCCAGATCGCCGGCGGCACGAACTGCGCGGCTACCTCACCGTTGCCACCATACAGGTTGTCCACGATGGCCTGCCTGTCGATGGCCAGCGACAGCGCCTTGCGCACGTTCGGGTCGTCCCACGGCGCACGGTCGGTCATGATCATGAGGAACGCCGTGGTGTTGGCCGGCCTCAACAGCACCTGGCAGTTGGGATCCGCCTCGCAATTAGGCACATCATCTGGGTTGGGAAAACCCATGCCGTCGATGTCACCGGCCTGGAGGGCGAGATAGCGGGCAGCATTGTCGGGGATGATCCTGATGATCACCCTGTTGACCTTGGCCACCTCGCCGTAGTAGTCGTCGTACCGCTCCAGGGTGATGTGATCGCCCTCCACCCACTCCACGAACTTGAAGGGGCCAGTGCCCACCGCGGGGTAGTCAGGGCCAGCAGCGTAGTTCTCACCTTGCGCTTTCGCCGCCGTCGGGCTGATCATGAAGGTGTAGAACATGGCCATGTCCTGGATGAAGGGCCCGAGCGGCCGGTTCATGGTAAAGCGCACGCTGTACTCGCCCGTCGCCTCCACATTGGCGATGATGGAGGTGGGGTTGCCCGCGTCATCCACAACGCCCTTGAACCCGCCGAACATGTACTCCCAGTACTCGAAAGTGCCGAGGTGCTCTGGATGCTCCGGATCGAACTGGCGCATCATGTTGTAGACCACTGCTTCGGCGTTGAAGGGTGTCCCGTCATGGAACTTGACGTCCTGCCGCAGGTTGAAGTCCCACACCAGCCCGTCATCGGAGGTGGTCCAGTCCGTCGCCAGGTCGGGTTCCACCAGAGTCTCTCCCGGCTTGAACCGCACCAGACCGTTGTATATCTGCGTGGTGACTCGTATGGACTCGCCATCGGTCACGTCGGTGGGGTCCAGCTTGGTGGCGTCTGCGCCCTGCGCCATCACGAAGTCTACTACCTCCGCTGGTGGAGGCGTGGCTGGAGCGCATGAGGCGACCAGGCCCAGCAAAACGCCCACCACTACCAGCATACTCCACGTCTTGGTGTTCTTAAACATCCTCTTTTCCTCCTATCAACGAACACATTGCAGATCTAACGCTCGCTATCAGCCCTTCAAAGCAATCAGCCGTGCAACCACCCCCTTTCGCAGTTTACTTTGGCCTCAACGTTGAGCAATGCAGAAAATGTACACCATTGTAACACACCGACCGAGAATAGTCAAGGTTCAAAGCGGCATTCAAGAGCGCCTGTCAATTGTGAGATCCTGGCTAGCGGACCTGCCCCACACCTGAGGCGCATACATCTGTGTCACCTCCGTCGGCATGACTCTGTATTGGCCCGGCGTCGTGGCGCGAACGAGGTAAGTGCACTCATAGACGCCACCTGGCGCCCGCGTGGTGTAGAACATGACGCGCCCGTCTCGCACGACGCCATGCGACGGGTGTGGCGCATGTCCACCTTCGTCGGGTGCAGTCACCTCCGTACTGACCTCCACCGGCTCCGCACCCGAGGGCAAGGGATCCTCCACGATAATGTACCAGGCATCATCGGGAAACTCGACCGTCAGACGCACCCGGATGTGGTCTCCGACACGGCACTGCTCCAGCGGTTCCCCGCTCTGGGCGTCCTCGTACCGCCGCTGCACAATGGGACCGTCCAGAGACCGCGCCGCCTCCAGCGTCTCTCTGGGACTGAAGTACGACAACGAGGTGGCCACGTAGAGCTCGCCCGGCCCGTCACTCACGACCGTGATGCGATTGTCCCCCGGAGTCAGGTCAGCAGTACTGAGTTCTCGGTATACCCCCGCGCTGGGTAGACTCACTGTCTCCTCTGTCAGCAATTCGTCGTTGAGAAGCACACGATAGCCGAAGTCTCCGTCTGGTTCTCCCTCCGCCTCCAGGTATCCAGCCAGAGCCAAGACGATCTCTGCTGTCTCGTACGTCGTGCCCCAGTGCCCCTCTTGCCAGCCCCACATCAACCACTGTGCCGACTTGGGCACAAGGGGGTCTGTAGAATCAACGGCGAGCAGGGCACTTAGAATCACGGCTGTCGTGCGCCCGTCGCTCGACAACGCTGCCAGATCGTGCTGCTCTTCCG
This sequence comes from Anaerolineae bacterium, assembly GCA_049697655.1. GTDB lineage: Bacteria > Chloroflexota > Anaerolineae > UBA7937 > B3-Chlor > JAUVXJ01. The sequence goes on from JBAVWD010000123.1 coordinate 2,398, forward strand.
TCCAGTGAGCTGTGTGAGCCGTCTCTATCGCCGCGGTGAGCAGTTCCTCCACGATGCGCTGCGCCGCCAGTGTATCTCCCATAGTATCCAGAGCCAGCGCCAGGTATGCCTGCGCATACAGATCCATCCCCCGCCGCCTCTCCGCCAACGACCGCGCCAGAGAGAGATCGCCCTCACCACACTCGGCTAGCACATACGACAGGTACGCTCTGGCATCAACATCGCGTATCTCCAGCAACGACTGCTGCAAGAAGTTGAGGGCCGCCTCTAGCACCCGCCCGTCTACCTCGTGCCCCGCTTCTCTGGCATGGGTCAGCCCCAGGACCACATACGCTGTCTGAGAGGGCTGCGACTCGTCTCCTTCCGACCACCCCCAGCCACCGTCGTGATTCTGGAGGCGGTACAGGCGTTGCAGACTGTCCTCCACCAAGCCCGGCAACTCCTGTGTGATTCGCTGGGCATCGATCCCCTGCTGAGCCAGCACTCGACTCACTTCCAGACCGGGCAGAAAGCGACTCACCGACTGCTCGACACTGTAATCAGAGGAGTCGCCCAGGTACTCGGCACTATCCGCCAGAGCTGCCGCCAGGGTAGGTGCCACGTCGATCTCCAGGCTGGCCAGTTCCACACCAGCAGGCAGATTGGCGATCCACGATGCCTCGCCCTGCACCACTTCAGCCCCCAGCACCACCGTGGGTTCGCCAAAGGGCAGGACAGACACACTCCTCTGAACCACGTCCCTCAGTTCGCCGGCCTCGGCCATCACAGTAATGGACGAAAGCCCCGCCTCCCGGGCCTCGGCCGTCCACTCGACAAGGACACGCTCGCCCGCCCTTACCACTACGCTGCGAGGCTGCGCCTGTACTTCAAGGGTGCCTGTGCTGGTCAGGGTGACGCCGGCGTTCAGTGTGTCAGTGGTATGGTTCTCGATCACAGCGGCGATGACCGTCTCATCCCCCACATGGAGCACGGGCGGCACGCTGGCAACGACCACGATGGGCTTGTGCGCGGAAACCTCAACATCGGCTGCCCCCACGCGGCCATCAACCGTGATCCCAGTGGCCAGGGCCCGCCACATCGTGGCTCTGTACGGCATCTGGAACGTCACCCTGGTGATGCCCTGTTCGTCCGTCACGATGGCCGGGTTCCAGTAGGCCACTTCCGCGAAGGCTACTTGTGGCTCTTGCTCCCCGATCCCTCCTCCACCACCGTAGTCCTCGACCACTCGCGCCCTCTCGACGTGGATGGCCAGCGACTGCGTCGTGCGAACCGCTAGCTGCCGTCGACCATTGAAGGCATCCACCGCATCGAGCGCGATGTCCCCGACGGGCGAATGCACAGAGGCATCTACGACCTGCAAGGAGATCTCAGCACCGACCGGGCGGTCCAGGTGGTCCCTGGTCCTTAAGGTGTAGGTCGCCATCTGCCCAGACTCATACCGCTCCTTGTCGGGTGTCACGCTGACTCGGAGGACATCCTCTGGCGATTGTACAGTCAGTTCGGCGTAGCCAACCTTGAAGCTGGGGCCATCGCTGGCCACTGTGTCCCGAGGCACCAGTACCACGCCCACGTAGACGTTCGGCGCGTACGATGCGTCCAAGGGTATCTCCAGTATGGGACTATTGCTTTGCAGCTCTACGACGCTGTGGCTCAGAACACTGTCGCGCTCGACAGTGACCAGCCCCCAGGCGCGCCCATAGGGCGATAACACGAGCACCTTTGCCCTCTCCCCAGCGCGATAGCTGCTCTTGTCGGGCACCAGCACTATTCGATCATGCTCCGAGAAGTGCCATGCGACTTCTCTGTCGGGATCGCTGACCCACAACTCCGTCGAAACGAGCACCTTGTTCCCCTGGCTGTCCCGGCCCCACACCTCGACCCGATAGGGCCCGCCTTGGCGGGGGACGAAGGTGATAGTGGACCTGCCTTGCTCGTCGGTACTTATGGCCGAACTCTCCGCCTCCGAGACGATCTCGTCCCAATCCCAGTAGGTACGTCCCTCAACGGTTCGGGGTACTCTCTGCCACTCACTCACGTTCACCGCGTAGAACAGGTCAACGTTCGCCAAGGGATGGCCTGCGGTGTCCAGCGTACGCAGGTCCACGGATACTCGCTGACCCCTGGAGATCACTCTTCCTTGGGGCAGGAGATCGATATAGAACTCGCCTCTATGGACCACAACGCTGGCGTCACCTGTCGCCCGCTGACCAGCGATGTCAGTGACCGTGGCCTCCAGGGTGAGCACCTGGCTGGTATCGCCCCGGGAGGCATCCCCGCGGAGCAGCACCTGGAACTCACCCTCTCCGTCGGTGATTCCGCTGCCGACCACAATCTCCCGTCTGTCGCTCTCACTTGAAGACCAGTCGCGGGGATCCGCCTCATTCCCGCCACTTTCCTCGGGGATTCTGAGGTCGCTGCCGTAAACCGTGTACTCCACGGCCGCCCCCACGAGGGGCACTTGGAAGGGGTACTCTGCTGAGACGGTAGCTGAGATGACCTCCCCAGTCATGTACTCCTCGCTGCCGAAGGCTACGCCTACTGTGAACCTCTCCGCCTGACGCTGTTGGACCAAGAAGGGAGCTCGATGCTCCTCGCCCCCTATCTCAGCTTCGAGGTAGTATTCGCCATCTTCGAGCTCGTCACTCAGCGTGAACGCGCCGTGGACCGTGCCGAAGGGGCTGCTCTCCAGATCGGCCTCATAGAGCAGATTCCCCCCATAGCCGGAGGCCGCCACGCGCACACTGTCACCTACGCGCGGCGCGACATAGACGCCACCTTCATCTCGGCGCAAGATTCCTCTGAAGTTGACCGTATCCCCGGGGCTGTAGGTGGGGCGATCCGTGTACAGGAAAACCTTGTACCCTTGCGCCTCAGCTCCCCAGCGCCACAGGACGTCTTCAAAGCGCCACGGTTCAATGCCCTGGTCCCAACCGTCTGAACACAGGCTGAACCGTCCTTCGCCCTCGGACACCGCGTGCACCACATCGGACGGATGACTGAGATCTGCCTGGAGGACCCCATCCTCGCCGCTTGCGCCCGTTGCCAGGACCTCCCCACTCTCGTCGTACAGAGTGATGGCCAACCCTCCCACAGGACGCCCGTCTGCTACCGAGGTGGCCCATACCAAGGCCTGCGTGGAAGCGCGTTTGAGAGTCAGGGCGGTCCGTGTGCACACGAGAATCTGGCTGTCCCGTACCCCCTCTGGACTAACAGCGGTGAGGAAGTAGATGCCTGGTTCCAGTGGCTCCAGCTCCAGACCACGCTGCTCGTCGCGATCCAGCGTCGCTCCGGGGTCTAGGGACCACGACGACACAGGCACCTGTTCTGGCCTGAACTGCCGCCAATCTTCGCTGGAGAAGTTGGTCATGGAGATGTAGGTCGGCACATCTAGGGGATACAGACCCACGTCTATCCGGCTGACGTTCACCAGGCTCAGCTCCAGCGTCGAGGATATTCCTGCTGTCAGCAGTGCTTCCCTTCCTGCACCCATGATGGCCAGATATGGATACCGCTCGGTGGTCACGAAGGTCCACTCGAAATCCTCCACGGTGGGGATCCCGTGTATCAAGTCCCTCGCCCCTTTGCCAATCACTACACGGTATTCGGTGGAAGGCTTCAGGGCGCCGGTGATAAGCAGGGTGTCCTCGCTCCAGGCCAGCCTCTGCCCGGATATCTCCGGGGCAATGAACAGGTGGCTTTCCACCGACTCACGGTCCATCGACCGATTGAAGGTGATGGCCAGCCGATCCAGGAGATAGGCGAATCTGGCCTCTTGCGATGGCTCTGTGGCCGTGACGACCGGAGGGCCCACGGTCGTAAACCAAAAGGCGAACCCTCGCTCCATGCGCCGGAGCAGCCAACTGCGCGCATCCCGGTTTACGCTGACGGTGACCTCTGTCTCCATCGGCCAGTCCTCATGGGGCGTAAAGACGAGGGTCGAACCGCTCCAGGCGAAATCTCCCTCCACGCAGGGCTCGATGCTTACGTTGCCCGCCGTCGCCTCAGCGTTCATAGGGGTCAGAAAGGAGATGCTCACAGGGCTGCGCAGGGGAACCTCGGTGGCCTCCCATTCTGGGGAGTACCCGATGACCATCGGCGCCCGCAGCGGGCGGATGGTATCTTGCACTTGCTGGGGGACGAAAGAGTGTAGCACCTCACGCAGGAACCGGTCTGTCTCAGTCAGGTTAAGGAAGACGGCGACGAATAGAATAAGCAGAGACAGTGAGACAGCGAGAAGGACGATTCTTCGCCTCAACTCGCCTACCTCTCCACGAAGCTGACTTGTGCTTCTGTGCCCCAGCGCGTAGTCACCTGGACTGGAACGCACCGCAATTCGGTGAGTTCCACGGTGAATTCCAGCTCCTGCATTAGTACAGCGAATTCACAGCAGCCATCGGCCTCGGTCGTACTTGGGTCCGAGCGCCAGCCTTCGGCAGAGACCTCGACTCCCGTGCCAGGCACCGCCTCTCCATCGACGTTCACCACGCACACCCTGATGCGCATCGCCGTGGGATCGGCCTCGGTATGGCCCAGGAACTGGCCAACGAAGGTGCCCACGTCCGCAAGAGGAACGCCAGTCGCCGTGGCCGCGATGGCCTCAGCGGGCGCGGCGGACGCAACCGCCGACGGTGTAGCCTCGGCAATGGCCTGCACGCACAGATTTAGCGCCTCGGCGTGCGCCGCCGACGCGGCTTCAGAAGGCATCACCCGCATGGCTTCCGCATACTGGCTTTCGGCCATACACCAGGCCCCCTGTCCGTAATATACTTCTCCCAGACTGAGCAGTGCGTCGTGCAGTCTGCGCTCCACGTCCAGGAAGCTTGGATTCAACTCGTACAACTCCCGGAGAGCTCCAACGCCCCCCTCCCAGTCCACGCCCCACTGAGCAAGGCCGTCCATGTAGAGAGACATCCACTGGTGGAGTTCTGCGGTGTCTGGGTCGTTGGGGTTCAGTTCCAGCGCTCTGTCTAGAAGTGACGCTGCGTCCTCCAATTCGCCAGCCTCCAGCAGTATCGTGCTCTGACGACGATACGCGTCGAAGAGCATCGGCCCCACCTCCTGAGCCCGATACTCGGGGTCCACGCGCCGCAACTGCTCCAGCCTCACGATGGCCTCTGCCCACTCCCCTTGCGAGTACAGGGTCCGGGCCCCCCCGTAGAGGTTGAGCAGGGCCTGGCTAGGCACTCCCCCTGCCGCTACGGCCTCCTCGCCCAGAAACGCCTGCAGGAGGCCAAGCTGCTCCAGAGCCTCTCCGTTGTCGGGCGCCAGTCGCACCGCCTCCTCGAACTCGGCCAGGGCCAGAAGGTAATTGCTCTCCTCCAGATGGGCCATGCCCCGCGCATAGTACTCCTGGCTCAGCTCTCGGCCCCTCTGGCGACGGATGTCAAGCCCGTGTTCGGCACCCATCAGGCCCAGGACAAGGGTCGCGGACAGCAAGGCGGACGCCAGGAGGGCCAGGGCTACGTACCACAGGAGACCCGGAGAGTTGCTTCTCCCACCCGTCCTGTCCAGGTCCATAGAATCTCGCCCGGAACGGTGCTTTCTGCCCACCCCGAACCCACAGACAGGGCAGACGAGGGAATCCTCTGCCACGCTGGTGTCACAGTAGGGACAACGCACCCGCCCCTCCGAGGGAAAGCGTCCTGCGAGCAGGCCCGAATCTGGGAGGACAAGTCGCAAGGTGGAGATCGTTGGCGAAGAGAGAAGCGAGCGGCTCTGCGCCAAGGCGCCGAAGAATGGTGAAACCCGTCGTGCCAAACCCGGTTCTCATCTTAGCCACGAGGGATCGAAGAAGAAGAAACGCAGAATCACGAGACATCACCACCAAGCCCACAGGCCCGGGCACCTTTCATGTTGGCCCATACGAGCAACCATCATATCATCCTTCACGGCGCCCGTCAAAGTCGGGGACGTCGTTGCCAACCCCCCAGGCCAGGAGCGGATAGACAACCTGCTCAGGAAGCTCCCTCTTCCGTTTCGAACAGGGCCAGCACCTCGGTTATGGAATCCAACATCACATCCGGCTCGATGC